>JAAFHE010000368.1 GCA_013298265.1 Lysobacterales bacterium
CCAGTGCGACGGCAAACAGTGCGTGCATCAAGCGTCCCCCCGGAGCCGGTCTTCATCATCGACGTTAGCGCGTTTATGTCCTGCGTCAAGCCGGGCCGAGCTAGTCGCGTGGCCATGGTCACGAAAATCGCAGTGCGTGCGTACGTGGCCGAACCGCAGATACTTGCACGACGCGTGCCGGCTCAGTCGATCCGCGGACGCTGCGCACGCTGCAGCCACCACAGCACGCTTGCCGGCAGCAGCCAGGCCAGGAACCACGGCCAGCGCGCGCCGGGAGCGAGAGCACGAGCCGGTGCATGGGTTGGACTCACGCTGGCCAGCGCGCGCGTCGCGGCGCTGGTCTGCGCCTGGTACAGGGTCGGTGCGTCGGCCGCAGCGCGCACGAAGAAGCGCGCGCCGGCTTCACCGGCCTGCAGCGTGTGCCAGCCGGTCTCGCGCGGCCAGTAGCCGCCGCACCAATGTGCGTCACCGGTGCCGCGCATCGTCACGTCGGTCGCTGCACCGCTCGGCGCGGTGACGCGCAAGGTCGCTTCACGCGCGCACAACACGGTGCGTTCGAACTGCCACGACAGTGCGGGCGGCACCGGCAGCAGGGCCTGGCGCGGCCGCGCGAGCGCGTCCAGCGTGTCAGCCCACAGCGTATCGTGCAGCGCGCCCTGGCCGCTGGTGACGAGCGTATGGCTGCCCTGCAGCCACCAGGCAGCGATGCGGCCCTGGCCGCGATTGCGCGCGACGGCGAAGGCATCGCCGCCGGCGTCGCGTGCGAGCGCGATCAGCGTATCGCCCCGGGCTGCCAGTGGCAGGCGCTGCAAGGCCGCAGTCGCACCCTGCCGGGTCTCGCCCGCCAGGTGTAGCGTTGTGGCGATGTCGGCATTGTCCAAACCGATACCCATGCCGCGCCATTCGGCGGTCTGCGCGGCAGTGGGTGCCGCGACCAGGCGCAGCAGCAGACCCATGCCGGCGTCGGCGGCGGCGAGCAGGCGCGCGCGCGTGGTCTTGTCCAGCGCGCTCCAGGCACGTTCGTCGACGATGGCGATATCGGTGGCCGCCAGGGTTGCGGCGGACAGGCTGGTATCACCGCGCTGCTGCGTGATGCCGCGGCTCAGGCTGATGCGCGCATCGACCGTATGGCCGGCGTCGAGCGCCCAGCGCTGCAGGTATTTCAGATCCGCATCGGGTCCGCCGGACAGCAGCAGCAGACGCAGTGCCGCACCGTCGCGTACCTGCATCGGCACGGCCAGTCGCTGCAGCTCGCTGCCGTCGGCGGCGAGCAGCTGGAGTTCGTAGCTCAGCTCCGCCGCGCGCGTGGCGAACAGGGAGAAGTGGAAGCGGCCGTCGGCGTCGAGGGCCAGCGGCCCCTGGCGCGCGCCGCCGGGCTCGCGCAGGACCAGTTGCAGGCCCTGCGCCTGTCCTACCTGACCGCCGAGCACGAACGAATGTCCGGCGCGGACATCGGGCGGCACATCGAGCGCGATCAGACCGCGCGGCAGTGGCGGTGCATCGAATCGCAGCGCGCGGCCCCGTGCTGCGTCGCGATCGGCCGCACTGAGGCCGTCACCGAGAATGTGCAGCGTGGCTGCATCCACGTGCCGGCGCAGCGCGGTGGCGAGATCCGGCACGCGCTCCACCCCGGGGGGCGCGACGCTGCCGGGCAGGGCGACCCGGCGCAGGCCGGCGGCGTTCGGCAGTTCTGGCGCTGCAGCGCCCGGCGTGAGCACCTGCAGCGTATGAGCCGGCGCCATATGCAACGGTGGAAAAAGAACAAAGTACAGCAGCGCCGGCGCGGCGACGGCCGCGGCCAGGCCGAGCCGCCGGCGCCAGCCGCTCAGGCGCACGCTTTCCGCCAGCCCTAGCGCGGCAGTGGCGAGCAGGATCAGCACAATGGCCAGCGTCGGGCTCATGGCCGCGGCTCCGCGGCCTGCAGCGCATCAAGATAGGCGCGGCCGGCGGCATCGGTCGCGGGACGGCCGGCGGAGGCAGCGCTGGCGCGGGGCTGCAGCGGCCAGAGGCGGTCGCGCAGTTCGTGCAGGCAAGGCTGGCAGGCCGGATCGCGGCGCAGGCTGTCGGCCGCGGCGGCAAGATCCAGCGCGTCGGCGGACTGCATGCCGCGGCGCTGCTGCCAGGCGTCCCAGCGTGCCCAGTCGGGTGCGGCGCCGGTGCGCAGGTTCTGCCATACCGCATCGAGATCCGCATCCGGCGCGCTCGCCGCGACCGCGGCGTTCGCGCCGTCGCGCAGTCCGGCGCGTTCGCCGCTGAGGCGCCGCGCTTCGTCCACCGGCGGCAGTTCCAGACCGACGCGGGCGAGATAGATGCGCGTCGCCTGTTGCACGAGCTTGATCTGTTCCAGCGCGGTGTACTCATAAGGCAGCGCCTGCTGCGGCCGGCCACTGCGCAGGTGCAGCTCGGATTGCCACATCGCTTCGAGCGCGACCCGCAGGATGCGCTTGGTGTCCGGATCTAGCAGCGTCGCGGCCTCGCTGTGATCGTGGACATGGCCGAATTCAGCGAGCACGTTGCCGGCGTCGCCGAAGCGCCTGGGTGCGGCGGGTACCGTCTCGGCGTGCGCATGGTTGCTCGCCTCGTCGGCGTGTTCGTGGTCGTCCTTGTGGTCTTCTCCCGAAGACGCTGGCGCCTCGTGCGCAGATGCGCTTTCGAATTCCTCGCCAAGGAACTGGCCGTAGCGCAGGCGCAGGATCTTCTGCTCTACGCCGAGTGCGTCGGATTGTGCGACGAAGCGGTCCTCGCCGAGTTTCGGCCGTTGCGCGATCAGCGCCTCGGTGTCGATGATCAGCTGGCGCTGGCTGCGGAAATACGCTGGCAAGGTCGTGCGCACGAGTCCGTCCATGCCGACGCCGTCGTCGGCCAGCGGGGGGGGCAGGCGCAGGATGTAGCTCGCGCTGCGGCTGCGCTGCGCTTGCGGTGCGCGGTTGTCGGAAACCTCAAAGCGTGCGATGACTTCGTCGCCGGGCGACAGTTCCAGCGCATCGAGATCGATGCGATGACGGTAGCGCCGTTCGCGCGCGCTGCCTTCGCCGCGCAGGCGTTGGGTAGCCTGTTTCACGCTGATGTTCTCGCCGCTGCCCTGCGCGCGCACGATCTCCAGCGTGGCCTCGCCGAGGCCGTAGTCGTCGCTCGCGCGGACATCGAAATCCCAGGCGTTCTGCGTGCTCTCGCGCAGGCTCAGGGTCTTGTCGGGTGCGTCGACGCGTATCTGCGGCGGCGCGTCGGCAATGACGTCGAGGCGATAGGGGCGTGATTCGGCGAGCGGCGTGTCGGCGTCGATCTCGACACGGTACAGCGCCGCTGTCGTGATCGTGCTGCGGGCGCTCCACTGCAAACCGTCGCCAGCGAGTTCCAGCGTGCGGCCATCGTGGAAACGCAGGCGCGCGGCGCGCGGCGGCGGCTGCAGGTCGAGCTGCCAGTGCAGGGACGTGCCTTCGGGCACACGCGCGTCGAGCGTGTCGCCCTGGCTCGGCGCGATGCCGGTATAGCGCGGCGGTGTGCTGTCGAGACGGCCCGACACCAGGCGTACCGGCGTTGCGGCGGTTGTCCCGGATGTGTCCGGCGGCGCCACCGGCGCGCTCGTCGGATGCGGCGACCACAGGCTCAGCAGCAGGAGTACACCGGCCAGCGCCGCACTGCCGGCCAGTGCCAGCGGCGGCCAGTCCGGGCGCAGGTCGGGCATCTGTTCGGCCAGGCGCAGCTGCAGGCGGCGCTGCTGCAATTGCACAAGCGCCGGCAGCGTGGTGCTGTCGGCGAGCAGCAGCTCGGCGCTGTCATCGAAGCGCCGGTCGGCGGCATTCAGCGCGCGCGCATACCAGCGCAGATCGCAGCGGCGGTGCTCCTGCAGCAGCCATGCGCCGTAGGCAATCGCGGCAGCGGCGAGCACGAGCAGCGCAGCGCCTTCGCCGATCCGATGCCACGCCAGCCAGGCCAGCGCCAGCGCCGGCAGCAGCAGCAGCGCGAGGCCGATCGCGCGGCGGCGCCGTTGCACGGGACGCAGTCCGGCCAGCAGTGCGCGGCTCATGTCCGACGCCTTGTGCTGTACAACGACAGCGCGCGCTCGGCCAATGCGAGCAGCGCGATGACCAGCAGCAGCCACGGTGCGAGCGGGCGCGGCGCGGCATCCGCGCGCGCCGCGCCGGTCAGCGGTGCGACGGCCGCCGCGGCGGCGCGATCGGGCGGCGGCACGGCGGGTTGCAGATGGGACAAAAGCAGGGTTGCAAATGTGGAATCAAGCAGCAGTGGCAGCGCCTGCGGCTGCAGCGGCGCGGCGAAGCTCAGCAGGCGGCCGCGGCCGCGCGATTGGGCGCGCAGCAGCGGTGCGTTGCGCGCGTCGCGCGCCAGCACCTCGGCCGGACCTTGGGGGAGCTGATCGGGCCTGGCCGCGTCGAGCAGCGCGGTGCCGCCGTCCTCGACCCAGCGCAGCAGCGCGGGCGAGGGCTCGCCGGCGAGCCAGAACACCACGTCCGTCGTCGCATCGAGTGCGGCGTCCGGCGCATCGGCGGTGAGGCGATAGCGCTCCGCCCCGCCGCGGTTGCCGGCGGCGACGGCCGCCTGCAGATACCTGGCCGCAACCGCGTCGTCGTGACGGCGCAGCGAAATGTGCAGCGGCGCCGGGGCGGGTGGCAACACCGGCGCCGCGGGTGCGCTGTTGACGATCTGCCAGTTGACCGTGCGGCTCAGGCGCATGCTGCCGCCGTCGAGACCCTGCAGCAGCGGCGGCGCGAGAACGTGCAGCGTGACGTCGGGCGGTAGTTCACTGTCGAGGTCGCGCAGCAGACTGGCGACAGCGACCGCGTCATCGGCCGCCGGCGCGCGGTCGGAAAGCGGCGGGAAATCCGGCAGCAGCCAGCGCCATTGCG
>JAAFHE010000037.1 GCA_013298265.1 Lysobacterales bacterium
GACGTGCACAACCCGGTCACGCGCAACGACGCGGCACTCACGAAGCGCCTGCGCCCGAGCCTCGAAAAAGCCGTCGGCGCGCAGAATGTCATCGAAGTACCGCCGAACATGGTCGCTGAGGACTTTTCCTACTTCGCCGACGAAGTGCCCGGCCTGTATTTCTTCGTCGGCGTCGTCCCGCCGGGCCAGGATCTGGCCAAGGCCGCACCGAATCATTCGCCGAAGTTCTTTCTCGACGAGAAGGCACTCGATGTCGGGACGCGCTCGATGTTGCAGGTGGCGGTGGATTTTCTGGGCGGAACGCCTTGATGGGGCGAGAAAAAAGAGGAGAGGAGTGAGAAACGAGTAACTGCGAAGCGCACCGGCGCTGCGTTCTCACTCCTCTTCACTCGTTTTCTCGCTTGTCTGGAACTCGTTGCGGATACCTCGGGTCGATAGGGCTTCCTTCGCGCCGTTCGCGCGTATTGCCCTTCAATTCGCAAGCGTCATCGATGACGGATGCCGTCCGCCGTCGGTGTGCGTGTGCGTGCCGGGAATCTGACGATGCGCCCATCGCTCCGCAAGTCCGTCGCCTTGCTGCCGCTGATGCCCATGCTGCTGATGCTGGCGGTGATGATGGGCGGCATGCGCTGCGATCTCGCCCGATGGCGCGGGAAGACAGCGCACGCTCATCTGGTCCGGCTGGAAATGTTGGTCGAACAGTTTCGGCTCGAGTGTGGCCGGTTGCCGAGAGCGCTAGACGAACTCGTCGGCGTGCTGGATCGCGACGAATGCGACCGCGTCCGGGGTCCGCGGCTGTCGGAGTTCAAGGATCCCTGGGGGAATTGGTTCGTCTATTGGCGTTCGCCTGACGATAGCCGGTTCGAGGTGCGTGCCGTCGGCAAGGATGGCATTTACGGAACTGCCGACGATGTGGCTGCGGACGGCTGGAAATGGCCGTGGCCGGAGCCGTACTGGCGCTCGTGGATCCCCGGCCCGTGGATGGCCGAGTTCTTTCTCCAACTGGCCGTGGTGTGCGTGGTCATCGGGTGGCCTTTGAGTGCGCTCGCCGGCTGGATCTGTGGTGCAGTGAGAGCACGTCGCGCCGAGGCCGGCGACACTCGCCGTGGCGATAGGTCGCGCGAATGAGCGGCTGGTTTCCTACATGACCGACGCGACGGCCGCAGCCCAGGCCCCAGGCCAATAGCAAGCCCTTCGCGCCATTTTTCTTCACGAAGCTGAAAGCCGAATTGCTTACGAATTCACAGCCAATTGTGTTGACCCCGGCCTGTCAACCTCTATATGTTGTGTTCCGTCGGTTCCCGGTCACGGCCGGGATTAAACGGGAATCCGGTGCAATTCCGGAGCTGCCCCGCAGCGGTAAGTGGAAACGAACGTCCTCATGAGCACTGGCCCGCAGGGGCTGGGAAGCGAGTACCAGTAGGTGGGTCCGAGGTTCCGGATCCGTGTCCGCAAGCCCGAATACCTGCCGGCGACCGCGCGTTGCACACCGCGTGGTAACGGCCAGGAGTCTCCGCGGGGAGACGGGTCCAGCGCAGTCGCCGGCTCTTGTGGCCCTGGCGGCGCGTTACCCGAATTCCGCCACTCCGCACGCCCGAAGGGGCGTGGCTACGACCGCGGCCTGAACCGCGGCGTCGCCGTCCCTTCGTTTTGCCGTTCCCGGGACAGGACGGCAGCCGTGCTCCACTACACCGGAGAGAGCACCATGAGCACCACAGAACATGACGTCGCCAGCGCCACTGCTCGCCGCAGCGCTGCGCACACCGATTCCCGCGCGCCGCAGTTCGCGCTGACCCCGCCGCATTCCACCGGCGCGATGGCCGTGACCAAGCGCAACGGCAAGCGCGAGCCGGTCGATCTGAACAAGATCGTGCGCGCCGTGACGCGCGCCGCCGACGGGCTGTATTCCATCGATCCGATGCGCGTGGCCACGCGCACGATTTCCGGCCTCTACGATGGTGCGACCACGCAGGAGCTCGACGAGCTGTCGATCCGCACCGCGGCGATGCTCACGGCCGAAGAGCCCGAATACGGCCGCCTCGCCGCGCGTCTGCTGTCGGACTACATCGCCAAGGAAGTCGCCGGCCAGGAAATCCACGCGTTCTCGCAGTCGGTCACGCGCGGTCACGAACTTGGCCTCATCAACGAGCGGCTGCTGTCGTTCGTGCAGGCCAATGCGCGCAAGCTCAACAGCGCGCTCGACCTCGAACTCGACCGCCGCTTCGACTATTTCGGTCTGCGCACGGTCTATGACCGCTATCTGCTGCGCCATCCGAAGACGCGCAAGGTCATCGAGACACCGCAGCAGTTCTTCCTGCGCATCGCCTGCGCGCTGTGCGAGGACGTCAGCGAATCGCTGGAGCTGTATCGCCTGATGGGCAGCCTCGACTACCTGCCGAGTTCGCCCACGCTGTTCAATTCCGGCACCACGCACGAACAGCTGTCCTCGTGCTTCCTGCTCGATTCGCCGGACGATTCGCTGGAGTCGATCTACAAGCGCTATGCCGACGTGGCCATGCTGTCCAAATTCTCCGGCGGCATCGGCCTGGCGTACACGCGCGTCCGTGCGCGCGGTTCACTGATCAAGTCGACCAATGGCCTGTCCAACGGCATCGTGCCGTGGCTCAAGACGCTCGACGCGTCGGTCTCGGCCGTGAACCAGGGCGGCAAGCGCAAGGGCGCGGCCTGCGTCTACCTCGAGCCCTGGCATGCGGACGTCGAGGAATTCCTCGAGCTGCGCGACAACACCGGCGACGAGGCGCGCCGCACGCACAACCTCAACCTCGCCAACTGGATCCCGGACATTTTCATGCGCCGCGTCGAAAGCGACGCGATGTGGTCGCTGTTTGATCCGAAGGCCGTGCCGCATCTTGTCGATCGCTGGGGCGCCGCTTTCGAAGCCGCCTACGAGCAGGCCGAGGCCGCCGGGCTAGCGCACAAGCAGGTCAAGGCGCGCGATCTCTATGCGCGCATGATGCGCACGCTGGCCCAGACCGGCAACGGTTGGATGACGTTCAAGGACAAGTCGAACCGCGCCTGCAATCAGACCGCGAAGGAAGGCAACGTAGTCCACTTGTCCAATCTGTGCACCGAGATCATCGAGGTCAGCTCGCTCGGCGAAACCGCCGTGTGCAACCTGGGTTCGATCAACCTCGGCCAGCATATGAACGCCGACGGCTTCGACTACGGCAAGCTCGCCGAAACCGTGCGCGTGGCCGTGCGCCAGCTCGACCGCGTCATCGACCTGAATTTCTATCCGATCGAATCCACGCGCAGCTCCAACCTCAAGTGGCGTCCGGTCGGCCTGGGCGTGATGGGCCTGCAGGACGTGTTCTTCAAGCTGCGCCTGCCGTTCGATTCCGAGGAGGCGCGCACGCTGTCCACGCGCATTGCCGAGGAGATCTACTACAACGCGCTGGTCACCTCGCACGAGCTCGCGCTCGAACGCGGCGCGCATCCGGCCTTCGCCGACACGCGCGCGGCGCAGGGTGAGCTGCAGTTCGACGCTTGGGGCGTGACGCCGTCGGATACGACGCGCTGGAACGCGCTGCGCGAGAACATCCGCACCGGCGGCCTGCGCAACTCGCTGCTGATCGCCATCGCGCCGACCGCGACGATCGCCTCGATCGCCGGCTGCTACGAATGCATCGAGCCGATGGTGTCCAACCTGTTCAAGCGCGAGACGCTCTCGGGCGACTTCCTCCAGGTCAACAAGTACCTCGTCGAAGAGCTCAAGCAGCTCGGCCAATGGACCGCGGAAATCCGCGACCGCATCAAGCTGGCCGAAGGCTCGGTGCAGGAGATCAAGGAAATTCCGGAGCGCCTGCGCCATATCTACCGCACGGCCTGGGAAATCCCGATGCGTTCGCTGATCGACATGATGGCTGCGCGCGGCGCCTACATCGACCAGTCCGCGTCGCTGAACCTGTTCATGGAAAGCCCGAACATTGGCCAGCTATCGTCCATGTACATGTATGCGTGGAAGGCTGGTCTGAAGACCACGTACTACATGCGTTCGCGCCCGGCCACGAAAATCCAGAAGACCACGGTGACGGCCGCGGCGACGCCTGCGCCGGCGCCCGTAGCGCCGGTCGTTTCGCAGCAGCAGGCGGAAGCGGCGGTGTTCTGTTCGCTGGAAAATCCGGAGTATTGCGAGGCGTGTCAGTAAGCGAACAAACAGTGGGAGAAGTGAGAGAAGAGTGGTTGGCGGCGCGTTGGGCCTCCAGCTACGGTCGACGTGACGAAGGTTTTTGCGCCGCCGAACGGAATCGTCGGCGCAATGTCGTCAGCATGCGACTGAGTTCGTCGAGCAAGTTACGTAGTCGAGTCGTGTCTTCGGCGGCGAACCATCCAAGGCGTTCTCCAATCGTTGTGAGGGTTTCCACTTCGGCGAGCGAGCCCTGCGCAATGGCAAGGAAGTTGGCCTTGTCGCGGGGTGACTCTCGTGTCCAACCCTCGGCGATATTGCAGGGCACCGAGATCGCGGCGCGCGTGAGTTGTGCGCGTAGTCCGAAAAGTTCTTCGCGAGGTAGCAAGGGCGTCAGAGCATAGACGGCGCTCGTAGCCTCCATCGCTCTGTTCCAAACAATTGTTTCCCGGTATTGCATGGGAATCTCCCGCAGTCTTTGAGCATCCTTGCAGCAACCAGGTTGCCGTACGCCAGTGTCAAGTTTGATATCAGGCTGTTCAAGACTTACCAAATCGCCAATGGCGGATCAATGATGAACGCTTCGTCGCATAGCTCACTCGTTTCTCACTCCTCTTCCCCCTCCACTCGCCTGCTCGACGCGGGCTTCAACCTCACGCTGCGACCGATGCGGTATGCGCAGTTCTATGACATGTACCGCGATGCGATCCGCAATACCTGGACCGTCGAGGAAGTGGACTTCTCGCTCGACGTGAACGACCTGCGCAACAAGTTCGGTCCGGCCGAGCGGCATCTGATCGAGCGCCTGGTGGCGTTCTTCGCGACCGGCGATTCCATCGTCGCGAACAACCTCGTGCTTAACCTGTACAAGCACATCAACGCGCCCGAAGCACGCATGTATCTGTCGCGCCAGTTGTACGAGGAAGCGCTGCATGTGCAGTTCTACCTCACGCTGCTCGATACCTATCTGCCCGAACCCGAAGCGCGCGCCAAGGCCTTCGACGCGATCGAGAACATTCCGGCGATCCGCCACAAGGCCGACTTCTGCTTCAAGTGGATGGACTCGATCGGCAAGCTCGACCGCATCGAGACGCGTGAGCAGCGTCGCCAGTTCCTGCTCAACCTGATCTGCTTTGCCGCCTGCATCGAAGGGCTGTTCTTCTTCGCCGCATTTGCCTACGTGTACTACCTGCGTTCGCGCGGCCTGCTGCACGGCCTGGCCGCCGGCACCAACTGGGTGTTCCGCGACGAGTCGGGCCACATGGCGTTCGCCTTCGAGGTGATCCGTGTCGCGCGCGAGGAAGAGCCGGAGCTGTTCGACGACGCGCTGCAGGCCGATATCGCACAGATGCTCGACGAGGCCATCGCCTGCGAGCAGCTGTTTGCCGAGGACGTGCTGTCCGGCGGCGTCGCCGGCCTGTCGCTGCGCGACATGCGCCAGTACCTGGAATACGTCGCCGACCAGCGCCTCGCCCAGCTCGGCATGCCCAAGCGCTACCACGCGCGCAATCCGTTTGCCTTCATGGATCTGCAGGACGTGCAGGAACTGACGAATTTCTTCGAGCGCCGCGTGTCGTCGTATCAGGTCGGCGTGGAAGGCGAAGTGGCGTTCGACGTTGCGTTCTGAGTGGAACGCGAGTGCATGAATACCGTACTCGAGGCCAGCCCCGCCGGCGTGACCGAAGCGCGCCTGATCGAGATCGTGTTTCCCGATCACACCAATCACCTGGGCACCTTGTTCGGCGGCCAGGCGCTGGCCTGGATGGACAAGGCCGCGTTCGTCGTCGCGACGCGCTATGCGCGCCGCACTGTAGTCACGGCGCGTTCGGAACAAGTGGATTTTCGCCTGCCGGTCAGGCAGGGACAGCTCGTCGAGCTGATCGCGCGTGTCGTCGCGACCGGACGCAGTTCGATCCAGGTCGAGGTCGATCTGATTGCCGAAGACCTGCTGACCGGCGATGCGCGCCTGTGCACGCGCGGCCGTTTCACGATGATTGCGCTCGATGCGCATGGCACGCCGACGGCGGTCGTGCCGCTGCCGGCAACCGCCGCCGCGGATGGGTAGCGCGCGATACGTTAACCCCCCGTGCCCGGCGCGATAGACTAGCCCGATGAATCCCGAACACTCGCCCCTGGGCAAAAGCGTCACCTACGCTGACGAATATTCGTCGGCGCCGCTGTTCCCGATACCGCGCGCGGCCCAGCGCGCCGTGCTGGGCCTGGCCGATGCGCTGCCATTCCACGGTGTGGATGTCTGGAATGCCTACGAGCTGTCCTGGCTCGACCTGCGCGGCAAACCTGTCGTCGCGCTGGCCGAATTCCGCGTGCCGGCACAGTCGCCGAACATCATCGAATCCAAGTCCTTCAAACTATACCTGAATACGTTTGCACAAAGCCGCATGGCTGACGCGGATGCCGTGGCGGCGCTGTTGCGGCGCGATCTGTCGGCGGCTGCGGGTGCCGAGGTCAGCGTGGCCTTGCAGCCGGCCACCGCGTTTGCGCAGGCCGTGCTGCGCGAGCTCGACGGTGACTGCATCGATGGGATCGATGTTGCGATCGACGAATACACCGCGCCGCGGCCGGAGTTTCTGCACGCCAGCGCGGGCGACGAGGTGGCCGAGACCCTGGTCTCGCATCTGCTCAAGTCCAATTGCCCGGTCACCGGCCAGCCCGACTGGGCCAGCGTGCAGATCCGCTATCGCGGTGCGCGCATCGATCGCGCCGGACTGCTGCGGTATCTGGTCTCGTTCCGCCGCCACAGCGATTTCCACGAGCACTGCGTCGAGCGCATCTTCCGTGACGTGAGCGAGCGCTGCGCGCCGTGCGAGCTCGCCGTCTATGCGCGCTATACGCGACGCGGCGGCCTCGACATCAATCCGTTCCGCAGCCATCGCGCCGGTGACGTGCCGGACAACCCGCGCGGTGCGCGGCAATGAACCGCTTACACGGACGCGCCGTCGCAGTACGACCGCGATCCACGGTCAATCATTCGGGCGCCGGCATCGCCGCGTTCATCATCGCCCTCGTCACGATGTTCCTGGCCATGTTCGCGGTGCCGCTCGGTCTTTTCCTGCAGATCCTGCCGCGCGTGCTTCGCCTGTCTACGGACGGCGGCGAACCTGCCGCCGTCGTCATTGTCGTGCTGGTAGCGCTTGAGATCGTGGCGGCCGGATTGGCATTCGCGGCGCTGCGCCGGGAAGGGCATTCGCGCGTCTTTCCGATCATTGCGCTGGTCATTGCGGGGCTGACCCTGCTTGCCGGCGGTGTCATCGTGGGACTGGCTGCTCTGGTGTTCCGGGCCTGAAGTCCGGGCTTCAAACAGGACGTCCGTTGTGTGTGGCGTGCCGCAGCGATATTCGATCCGGAGACCCTGTCGTGCTGAAGATCCTGTTCGTCTGTGCACAGAACCGATTGCGCAGCCCGACCGCCGAACAGGTGTTCGCGCAATGGCCGGGTGTGGAAACCGCATCGGCCGGCATCAACCGCGACGCGAGCGTACCGGTCTCCCCGGAATTGCTCGCCTGGGCGGACCTGATCTTCGTCATGGAGCGCCGCCACCGTAGCAAGCTCAGTCACACGTTCCGTCCGCAGCTGCGCGGCAAGCGCATCATCTGCCTCGATATCCCGGATGAATTCGACTACATGGACGAAGGCCTGATCCGCTTGCTGAAGGCTCGTGTGCCGCGCCATTTGCCGGCGTCGAGAGTTGCGCCAGTGAGCGCCGAACCTGATGCGGTCGAACCGGCTATTCGCGCGATCGGGGACGAGCTCGACGAGTCATGACCGGTCCCTGTCGGTCGCTGTCGGAGCGACCAGGTGATGGTGGCGGCGCAGATCGGTGGACGGCGATGGGTTCGACGCCGGTCCATGGCTCATCGCACAGGCGCGGTTCAGTACCTTGCGATCCACGCGCCGCGTGGCGGCAGCACGATAGCCCCGGCATCCTGCGTGGCTGGTGCTGATTCGTACACAATTTCTGTTATTGCTGATAGTGGAAAAGCGAAGCGCTGCGGCGTATCGCTGAGATTGAAGGCGACCAGCAGCCGCTGCGCCTCAGCGCCACGCTCGAATGCCAGTACCGGATCCGGTGCATCGAGGAAGCGGATCGTGCCGCCGCATAGCGCCGGCTGTTCGCTGCGCCAGCGCAGGAACGTGCGGAAGCGCTGCAGGACCGATCCTTCGTGCTGCTGCCGGGCAACCGACAGCGCGGCGTGCGTCGCGGCGATGGGCAGCCAGGCCTCGGCGTCGCTGAACCCGCCGCCGTCCTCGTCCCAGGGCATCGGCGTCCTGCAGCCGTCGCGTCCCTTGAAGTCCGGCCAGAATGCGATCCCGTAAGGATCGCGTATCGCCTCGAAGGGGATTTCCGCTTCGGGCAGGCCGAGTTCCTCGCCCTGGTAGATGCACACCGATCCCCGCAGGCAGCAGACCAGGATCAGCAGCTGGATCGCCAGCTCAGGCGACGGAGCCCTGCCACCCCAGCGCGTGACGACGCGCTGCACGTCGTGGTTGGACAGCGACCAGCAGGGCCAGCCGTCGGTCATCTGCGCTTGGAGTTGTTCGACGGTGTCGCGTATGTGGCGGGCTGAGCATTCGTCGCCAAGCAGCTCGAAGCTGTAGCCCATGTGCAGGCGGCCGGGCCGGGTGTATTCGGCCGTGGTCGCGAGCGAATCCTCGGCGGAGATTTCGCCGAGCGAAACGGCGCCGGGGTAGCGATCCATGAGCGCGCGCAGGTGCTCGAGGAAGCGGAGGTTCTCGGGCTGCGTGTTGTTGTAGTGGTGGAATTGGAACGCGTAGGGGTTGTCGGGCGTGAACCCGCGGCCGACGCGCAGCGCCGCGGGCTTGGGCGGGTTGTCGCGCAGTTGCGCGTCATGGAAGCAGAAATTGATCGCGTCCAGGCGCAGGCCGTCAACGCCACGGTCCAGCCAGAACTGGACGTTGTCCCGCGCTGCTTGCTGCACCTCGGGATTGTGGAAATTGAGATCGGGCTGGCTCGCGAGGAAGTTATGAAGGTAGTACTGGCGCCGGCGCGGCTCCCACTGCCAGGCGACGCCGCCGAAGATCGACAGCCAATTGTTCGGTGGCGTGCCGTCTTCGCGCGGATCGGCCCATACGTACCAGTCGGCCTTGGCGTTGTCGCGGCTTTCGCGGCTTTCCTTGAACCAGTCGTGCTCGATGGACGTGTGGCTCAGCACCTGGTCGATCATGACCTTGAGGCCGAGCTCGTGGGCACGCGCGAGCACGCGGTCGAAGTCTTCCAGTGTGCCGAACAGCGGATCGACCGCGCGGTAGTCGGCGATGTCGTAGCCGAAGTCGTGCATGGGCGACTTGAAGAACGGCGAGATCCAGATCGCATCGACGCCGAGGCCTGCGATATAGGGCAGCCGCATCAGCAGGCCCGGCAGGTCGCCGACGCCGTCGCCGTTCGCATCCTGGAAACTGCGCGGATAGACCTGGTAGATGATGGCGCCGCGCCACCACGGTGATTGGATCATGTTGGCGCGTCCGTTGACGTGACTGCCCGCTGTGCGGGTTCGGGGCGCAGCATAGCGGCGCCGCGCACCGTTGCCGCGGCGACTGCAATCGTATTCATACGCACGGTTGGGGCGGCGTGTGCGTGTCGTGGATCGCTGAATTTGCGCGCTTGTGGAGTTTTATTGGCGCGCTGCGGCATGGGTCGATGTGCTGCGATCACAGCGGTTGTGGCTGCTGATGCGCCGTCGTATCCGCCAGCGCACCCCGGCGCTCATGTTGCGAATGCACATGAATATCCGGGCGCCGACGGGTGCCTGTCGTGTGGAATGCGCTGCAATGAATACGTATGCAATGGCATGGGCGTGGCTGCACAGTCGTCTTACGATCCGCCGCCATCGTTGTATTGCATGCGGCGCATCGGTGCCGATTCGGGAGGGGATATGCGTTTGAACAAAAATCTGTTGACCCTGGCGTTGCTGGCCGTGCTGCATGGCGGCGTCGTGTTCGCCGGGACGCCGGCCGAGATCGAACCGGCCGAGGCTGCCGCCGACAGCGGTGACGCCGGCAATACCGTGCTCGAAAGCGTCAACGTCACCGCGAACCGCCGCGTGCAGAGCATCCAGGAGTACGCCGGCACGATCCAGAGTTTCAGCGGTGATCTGATCGAGAAGCTCGGCATCAATACCGATTTCACGAACCTGCAGACCGCCGTGCCGGGCTTGCAGATCACACGCCAGGAAGGCAAGTACGAGATCTTCCTGCGCGGCATCGGTGCGGCGGACTCGGACTTCTCTTCCGACCCGTCGGTGGCGACGTATTACAACGGCATCTACCTGCCGCGGCCGCGCTCGATCGGGCCGATGTTCTTCGACGTCGAACGCATCGAGGTGAACAAGGGGCCGCAGGGCACCGTGCGCGGACGCAACGCCACCGGCGGTGCGATCAACATCATCCCGAACCCGCCCGAGCTCGGCGCGTTCAACGGCAACGTCAAGATAGGTTTCGGCGACTACGACGCGCGTACGCAGGAAGGTGTCATCAACATCCCGCTCGGCGAGACCACCGCGCTGCGTGCGGCGCTGTTCTCCGAACGGCATGACTCGTACTACACCAACGCGTACCCCGCGAGCTTCGAGCCGCCCGGCGCGGTGGACAACCAGGCGGCGCGGGTCTCGCTGCTGTGGCAGCCGAACGAGCAGTTCAGCGCGAACGTCATGATCGACCGCGTCGCCGAAGAAGGCACCGGCGATCCCGGCGTGTTCGCGAACCGCGCGCTCGCCGCCGGCTACGACATCGACGACATCGACGATCCGTACAAGCAGTACTTCCGCACCCAGGGCCAGACCGACAACGACATCAAGGGCATCGCCGCGACGATGACCTACGATTTCGGCACGTTCGCGCTCGAATACAACGGCTCCTACCGCGAATACGACTTCTACAATCGCAATGCGTCGCGCGAATGGCAGCTCGGCTTCGAATATCCGGGCACCGCGGTCGAGGCCTACCACAACCCCGAGCGCCTGCGCTGGAACGACACCTTCTTCCAGGCCGAAAAATCCAGCTCCACGATCAACGAACTGCGCTTCCATGGCGAGACCGATCGCCTGATCTGGTCCGCCGGCGGCTTTTTCTTCGGCGAGAAATACGACTACCTGTCCTGGGACGTCGGCAACGGCTACTTCGGCGACTGCGACTGGTGGCAGCCCGGCACGATCTGCGGCTGGCAGGACGGCCTCGGTGGCGAGAACCGTGGCGACGATTCCAAAGTGCGATCCAATGCGGCGTACGCGGATTTCAGCTTCAAGGTCAACGACGCCTTCCGGCTCATCGGTGGCCTGCGCTTCACCGACGACAAGAAGACCGCGCGCGAATCGAACATGAAATACCAGTTCGTCATTCCGGAGGCGCTGTTCGCCGACTTTGGTCTTGATCCGAACACGCTGACGAATCCGTATACGACCGGGCTGATCCTCGGCTCCAGCGGTTTCGTGCTGCAAAGCCCGGGCGGGCGGGCGCTGAGCAATCCACGCATCTGCAACGGCTTTGATCGGGCGACGATCACCTGCAACGGCGGCACCGACAATTCGGTCGACTACTTCATCGACGGCATCCAGAGCTTCGGCTACCAGGACAACTGGGACGAATTCCTGCGTCGCTACCGCGACCAGATCGACGTGATCATCCGTTCCGACTATCCGGGCGGCCGCAGCACGAATGTATACAAGGACAACTATGTCGACTGGCGCGCCGGCATGGAATACGACCTGGCCGAGCGCTCCATGCTCTACGCGACCGTGTCCACCGGCACGCGCTCGGGCGGCATCAACCGGCCGCTGGTCCTGAGCAATGGCACCGTACTCGCACGCACCTGGAAGCCGGAAGAGCTGATGTCCTACGAGGTCGGCATCAAGAACGACCTGCGTTGGGGCGACGTGCCGGTGCGGCTCAACGGTACGCTGTTCTACTACGACTACCAGAACAAGGTGGTGCAGAACCTGATCGCGGTACCGGCGCCGACGCCGACGAATCCCGCCGCTACGGTGCTGCAGGTGTTCAGCGACAACGCGGCGAACGCCGAAGTGCGCGGCCTCGAATTCGAAGCGGGACTGCGCTGGAGCAACGGGCTGGACCTGGGCCTCAACTACAATTTCGTCGATTCAAAATTCAAGAATGCATTCATCCTCGACACGCGCGGCAACAACCTCATCGTGCCGATCGGCGGCAACCAGCTGCCGAACACGTCCAAGCACAACCTCAACCTGCAGCTGAGCCAGACCATCGACCTCGACTGGGGCGCGGTGCGCGCGTTCGACTGGACGGTGAACATGCTGTATCGCTCCGACTTCTATCTCACCGCGTTCAACAACCGTGGCTTCGGCCGCAACGCCGCCGGCAACGTGGTCGAAATCCCGCTCGCGCAGATGACGGTCAATAACGGATCGAATCCGGCCCAGGTCGGTCCGCCCGCCAACGGCCTCGCGCTGCAGGACAAGGTCGACGGCTTCAGCATCTTCAACGTGTCCGCCGGACTCACGCTCGGTGCGCAGGACCAGTTCCGCCTGTCGGGCTACATCTCCAACGTCACCGACAAGGCGTATTCCGGCAAGGGCTTCATCAACGACGCGGTCAACCTGCGCTACCTCAACAACCCGCGCACCTACGGGCTGCAGTTTGCGGCAAAGTTCTGAACGCCGCCGCCGGAATCTGCCGATGACGCAT
>JAAFHE010000369.1 GCA_013298265.1 Lysobacterales bacterium
GGGGCACTGAGCGCTATCCCGAAGCGCAACGTGGCGGCATCGCTGACGATACGATTGCGAAAGACATTCGCCGTGTAGGCCGCCGTGGTTGACGTTCCATACGCGCAGATACCGGAGCGCGACTCGCCCGCCGCTTTGCCACTGTGGATCACGTTGTCGCCGACGATGATTTGCGGCGACGGACTGCCGAGCTGGAAGTTGATCGCACAGCCGATGGTATTGGGGACCGCGGGCTCGACGATGCGCAGGCGCTCGATGCGGAACACACTGCCGGCAACGCTGCCGGTATCGCGTATGTCGACCGATCCTTGGCGGAACACCACCCCGGCGATCGTCAGCTGATGCGGCCCTGGGACATTCGGCGCAAAGGCCACGTTAAAACCGGGACCAAACACCGCATCGATACCCGGCTGCGCGGCGAGAACCAGCGACTTGCGGATCGTCACGCTCTCGTTGATCGCCGTGTAGGCATTTGGCAAGAACGCCTCGTCAACGCCGATCAGTACGGTGTCCCCGGCTGCCGCCGCATCGAGACAGGCCTGCAGCGTGCCGGCACAGGCCCCGCCGCCGGACAGGGCGGGCCAGACCACGGTCGCGGCCGGCGCGCCAGGAGCGGCGAGCATCAGAAGCGTGGCAAGCAACGTTCGGGCAGTCATGACGAGCTCCATGTCGAGGGAATATTCTTACCTGCGGAAAACAACCGCCGATCCGTGCATTCCCTATGTCGTCCCCTGACCTTCCGTTGATTTCGATGGATGCGCCGACAAGGCAGGTGATCGCCGAAACCGTCGATGAACTGATTTCGCGGCTCGCCGCAAGTGAGCCGGGCGCGCTTGACGCCCTGATGCGTGCGACCCAGCGCGACCTGCGCCGTATTGCGCACTGCGAACGCATGGCCCTGGGCGGCGGTGAAACGCTATCAACCACGGCGCTGGTCAACGAGGCCTACCTCAAGCTCGCGGGCTCGCGCCTGCCGACCGACGTGGATCGACGCCTGTTCTTTGGCGCTGCGGCGCGGGTAGTACGGCAAGTCCTGGTCGATCACGCGCGCGCAGCGCGCGCGCTCAAACGCGGCAGCGGCGCCATGCACGAATCCTTGTCGGCCGCCGCCGACCTGCCGGCGCTGGACGCCTGCGCCAGCGACCTGCTGGCGCTCGATCAGGCACTGGGCGGACTGGCCGTCGCCAACGCACGCGCGGCCGAGGTGGTCGGTCTGCGCTATTTCGCCGGTCTCGGCGATGCCGAGATCGCCAGCCTGCTCGGCGTCGACGAGTCCACCGTACGCCGCGACTGGATCAAGGCACGCGGCTGGCTCTATCTGCGCCTGGGCGGCACACCGGCATGAGTGACGATCCCCGCGCGCACTGGGACGCCCTGTCCGACGAGGTCGACGCCCTGCTCGACCTTGGCCCCGCCGCGCGCGAAGAGCACGTGCGCGCACTTTTTGCGACTGATCCCCAGCGCGCGAACGCCCTGCGCGATTGGCTGCGTGCCATCGACCACAGCGAGGGCATGCTTGAGGCCATGCCGCCGACACCGCCGGCCGGCACCGGCCCCTGGCAGGCACTGACGCACGTCGCCGAAGGTGGCATGGGCGAGGTCTGGCGCGGTGAGCGCGCGGACGGCGCCTTCGAACGCAAGGTCGCCATCAAATTCCTGCGTATTGACCGTAGCGCCGCACAAACCAGCATCAGCCGCGAGCGCGCCCTGCTGGCACGACTGCGCCACCCCTGTATCGCGCAACTGCTCGACGGTGGCGTGACCGCCGACGGGCGCCCCTGGCTGGTCACCGAATGGGTCGAAGGCCGCCGGCTTGACGACTGGCTGAGACAGTCATCTCCGCCACTGCGCCAGCGCGTGCAACTGCTGCGTAGCCTTTGCGAAGCCGTGGCCTATGCTCATGCCAACCTCGTGGTGCATCGCGATCTCAAGCCCGCCAACGTGATGGTCGACATGCAAGGCACGCCACGCCTGCTCGACTTTGGTATCGCTCGCCTGCTTGACGATGCGACTGCCACAGCGATCACGCTGGATCACGCCATGACACCGGCCTGGGCGGCCCCCGAGCAACTTCTTGGCGATCCGGTCGACGCTCGCACCGATGTGCACGCACTCGGCGCCCTGCTGTATTTCGTCCTCACCGACCGCACTCCGCACGAGGTCGATGGCCGATCACTGGCGGCCGTGGTCGCGGCGGTCTGCCACGCCGATCCCGAGCCACCGGGACGGATGGCGCCGCGAGCCGGGGTGGACGCTGACCTCGATGCAATCACGCTCAAGGCACTGGCGCGCGACCCCGCAGGCCGCTACTCGTCGGCGGATGCCTTCGCTACCGATCTGGGCCGCTGGCTGGACGGCGCCCACGTCATGGCGCGCCTGCCATCACGGTGGGAACGTCTGCGCCGCGTATTGAGCCGGCACCCGCTGGAAACCACGCTTGCCGCGAGTCTTGTTCTGGTGCTCGCCGGCGGCGTCGGCGCAACCGTCTGGCAGGCACGCCAGACCGAAACGGCAAGGCAGGCTGCGGTGGCCGAGCGTGACGCCGCACTGGCCGAGGTCGATCGCAGCGAATACCTGGTGGACGTTTTCGCGCGCCTGTTTCGCGAGGGCGAAGCCGAACAGCGACTCACTGCCGGCGAGTGGCTGGATCGCGCCGCGGCGTTAGGCAGCGATATCGGGCCGAGCAACCCCGTTGCACACGCTCAGTTTCTCGGTCGTCTGGCCGCTATCGAACAGGACCGGGGCCAGCATTTGCGCGCCATCGCGCTGCTGCGGCGCGTACTGGCTTACAGCGAAACCACGCTGCCGCACGCCGACCGCGCGAGCGCTGAATGCCGACTCGCGACCGCACTGGCAATGGCCGGCGAGAACGCGGCTGCGGCTGGCTTCTGGGATGCCGGCGTCGCGCGAGCAGAAACCCTGCGCGGCGCCGCGCGTGTGGCGCTGGTCGATTGCCTCGTGGGCCGCGCCAACAAGGCACTGGGTGATGGGGCGGCGACGCCGGACGCTTTCGCTGCGGCACGACGCGCACTCACCGAGCTTGACGCACTGTCAGTGGGCGTCGATCTGCGCTGGCGTCGCGCCGGCGCACTCTACACATTGGCCGCTTTGCACGATCTCGCCGGCGAAGACAGCGAAGCCGCGCGCCGCTACGCCGAGGTGACCGCCATTGACAATAACCTCGGCAACACCAGCAGCGGCGATCACGCAGCCTTGCTCACCGCGCTGGCGGGTTCCCTGCAGCGTGCGGGCGACTGGGAGACGGCTGACCAACGCTACGCCGAGGGCGTCGCCATTTATGAAACGCTGGGTGCTGCGCATCCCAATCTCATCAGCGACCTCGCCAATCACGCCACCCTGAAGAACTTGCGCGGCGACCCCACAGCGGCGCTGACCAAGGCCGAACGGGCGCTCGCCCTGGCTGATCGCATCGGCGGCGGTCATCCGGTAGCGCTCGCCAACGCACACTTCGCGCGCGGAGTCGCGCTACGCGAACTTGGCCGCTACGACGAGGCGGCGGCCGCGCTCGACACCGCAGCCCAAGGCTATCGTGCCTCGCACCCGGACCCCGTCCGACCGATGCGCGTTGCCATCGCCAGCGCGCTGAACGAGCTCGCCCGCGGACAGCTCAGTACTGCGCGCACCGGCATCGATGGCGTGCTCGCCAAAACACGCGAAGTCGGCCGCGAAGCGATACTCGCCGAAGCGCTGCAAGCCAGCGCACGCATCGCACACGCGCAGGGCGACCCGTCAGCAAAAGCCGCGGCCGGCGAGGCCGTCGACATACTCCGTCAACGACTCGCAGCCGGACACCCGCACCGTGTGGCAGCAGAAGCGCTGGCGCGCGAGTTGCGCTGAGCTGCATGATCCTGCCCGGACTCCCGGACACACGCGTTTCCTGGACTCGCGGCTACATGAACATTGATCGTTCAACGCTTCTGGACTGACATCGCCCAGCGCAGCATCAAGCTGTCATTGATGAAGCAAGCCTCATGCGCCGCACCGCATCGCCCGACGAGGCCTTCCTCGGACGGACCAGAACCGGGTGCGCGCCTTCGCCGGGATGCCGGCCGTCAGGAGGAGTTGGGCGTACAGCCAGCCGGGTCGGCGCAGCACCAAAGCCTTCGGCACGAATCGATACCAATTTCGATACCTTGGAGGGGATCGGTTTAGGTATCGGAATCGCCCGAATCTCTTGCAGGTGAAGGCACTTACGGCCGGCCGGCAAAGAAAATGGAGCGGGCGATGGGAATCGAACCCACGTCAGTAGCTTGGGAAGCTACAGCTCTACCATTGAGCTACGCCCGCAGTCGGGGTATTTAGCCATAGCGTCGGCGTCGGCGGCAATGCGGCCCTTGCGGCTGTCGTTTGAGAGGCGGCAGCGCGGGCCAACGCGTTGTTGAATGGCGTAAAACCCTGTTGGGTTGTTCGCCATGGCGGCAGGTATGCGTTCAGCATCCGTACGCTCAGATAGGCGCGCCGCAGCCGCTCCCGCCGGGAGTGGCAGCGGCCCATTCCGGAGGAGAGGTTCATGTCGATGTTTACGCGGTTCGCGGCGATTCTGGGCGGCGCGCTGCTGTTGCTGGCTGGGGCCAGTGCCCAGGCCGAGTATGTGGACCCGCCCAGTCGGGTCGCACGCCTGAGTTTTATCCGAGGTGAAGTCAGTTTTTCGCCGGCCGGCGAGGATGATTGGGTCAATGCCACGCGCAATCGCCCGCTGATTCGCGGCGACCGCCTCTGGGCCGATCGCGGCGCCCGCGCAGAGCTTCAGGCCGGCAGTGCGACCTTCCGTATTGATGAAGGCACCAGCTTCCGCATCCTCAATCTCGACGACCGCACAGCCCAGATAGAAATCACCCAG
>JAAFHE010000370.1 GCA_013298265.1 Lysobacterales bacterium
GGCCTACTTTCATCGGGAGTTCGTGGAGCGACGGCGCTGGCTGAACGAAGCGGCTTACGCCGATCTGGTCGCGCTGTGCCAATTCTTGCCCGGCCCTGCCAGCAGCCAGGTCGGCATGGGGCTTGGCCTCCACCGTGCCGGCATCCCCGGAGCGCTGGCGGCCTGGCTGGGCTTCACACTGCCATCCGCGCTGCTGATGATCGCGGCCGCCTACAGCGTGGCCGGGCTGAGCGACGTGGCACATGCGTCGTGGCTGCACGGCCTCAAGCTCGCCGCGGTGGCCATCGTGGCGCAGGCCGTGTGGACCATGGGCCGGCAGCTCTGCGCCGGCCCCCTCCGCGTCGGGATCGCCATCGTAGCTGCCTGCATCTGCACCGCCTTTCCGTCCGCCTGGGCGCAATCGGGCGTCATCGCCGGCGGCGGTCTGCTGGGTTGGTATCTGCTCGACACAACAGTGCACATCACGTCCCCGCCGGAGCGAACGCCGTATCGCCGACGCTGGGCAATAGCCGCCTTGGCACTGTTTGCACTGGGCTTGGTGGGCTTGTCGCCGCTGGCCGCCTGGAGCGGCAGCCACGGCGTCGCCGTATTCGACGGGTTCTACCGGTCCGGCGCACTTGTGTTCGGCGGCGGGCATGTGGTGCTCCCGCTCCTCGATGCCGAAACCGTAGGCCGCGGCTGGCTGGACGCTGACACGTTCCTGGCCGGCTATGGCATGGCCCAGGCGCTGCCGGGTCCACTTTTCACTTTTGCCGCATACCTCGGCTTTGCCATGACGCCGGAACCGAATGGCTGGGCCGGGGCGGCACTGGCCTTGCTCGGCCTGTTCCTGCCGTCCTTCCTGCTGCTGACCGGCGCCTTGCCGTTCTGGGATCGGCTGCGCCAGACCGTCGGTGCGCGGGCGGCGCTGCACGGCGTCAACGCCGCCGTGGTGGGACTTCTTGCTGCCGCACTCTACGACCCGGTGATCGTCAGCGCGGTCCGTACGCCGGCGGACATGGTCATTCCCGGTGCTGGCGTCGTGCTGCTGGTGGCCGGCAACGCACCGAGCTGGCTGGTGGTCGCCCTGTGCGTGGCGGCGGCGAGCCTGCAGGGCGTCTTCGCGCCGACCTGACGCAGGTTGCCAGGCCGCAGCGACAGCGGCACTCGAGCAGGCGGTGCGTCAGCACTGGCAGGGCAATGCGGACCTGCGGCTCACCGCGCGACGACAGCATCGCAGTAGCGCTATCCGCTCGATTCCAACCGCGCTACGCGGTCGCGATATCGAAGTTGCGCAACAACACGGGATGTTTCATGTGCAGCGCGACGCAGGTCGTCTGATCGCGCAGCCGCATGCTCGATGCGATGTCCTCCGCACTGGCCAGCAGCCCCGCGAACTCACCGGGTTCGTCGTTGGCGACCGCGTCGAGACTCAGGCCGGCGAACTGCAGATCGGCCAGGGCGACGAGTGTGGACAGCCCCAGGCCCGTTCCGCGCCGGGCCGCATGAACTCGCGCGGCGGCCGCTATCCGTCCAGTCTCGCGACGGCATTGCGTCGTAGCGTTCCGGATCGCGCTGATCACCGTGGTGCGATCGGTCCGTCTTGCCTGGACGAGGGAGCGCAGTGCGTCATACAGGTCATCACCGATCCGGTAGATGGCCGCGCAGGCCTCGATATCGAACCGCATGTGGTCATACATGAGGGTTGCGCTGGGGTCTCGCGGCAATGGGCGCGGCCCTTCGGTGGCCGCATTCACCTGTCGCCGTGTGGTGAAGTCCATGTGCGTTACTGTGTCCATGCCTGCCTCGCTCAGCTCGCCAGGACGCGTCGGGCTAGCCTGCGGCCAGCCGTGATCCTGCGCACCATCGACCACGCCGCTTATTTGCCCGCGCGTCTGCCGGGACGTTGCCGGGTTGCGATCGGCAACTTGCGCAGTGTCCGGCCTTCCACCTTGCCCCCGAACAGCCGTGACAGCTGCTGGAGCATGCGTTGCCATATCGACTTACGCGGCGACCAGTGCCAGCGTTCTTTGGTTGCGTCGGAAAGAGGAATCGGTTTTCCACTTTTGCCGGTATGGCTATTCATGACAGGAGCCTCGGAAGCCCACACGGGGCAACGCAAATCGGTGCAGCAGGCGGAACGCCTCGATCAGCTACGCCAGCAAGCGCATCAGCGCTTCGTGCCGCGCTTGTCGTTGATGCGGAATTTGACGACCGAGGGAGAGTTGTTGATCTTGTCGCCGGATTCGTCGTCGCTCTTGGGTTCCGTCGATGCGTCGACTGTCTCGTCGTTGGCTGCCTTGTCCGGAGCGACGACAGTGATATCGCCCGACGCAGGGGGCTTCGAACTGTTCATGGATGTACTCCTGTAAAACCGTCCGTGGTGTTTTCTTGCGGAGAAGAACGCGTAGCCGACGTGGCCGATCGCGCACGACCTGTGGCAGTCCGACGCGGGAGCGGATGACCTTGCTGGCGCAATCGACAGTGGCGAGACACAACGATGGGACGACACGGTGTCGTCGATGAACGCTGCGAGAGAGGCAGAGTTCGGAGGGAGCATCCGCACTATGCGCCCGGAGCCGTTAGTACCGCGTTACGACGTTGCGCACATGAACAGCGGCAGGCGATCCGCTCGACGATGATTTCGTTATGCGTCGTACGGCAAGGTATCGATCGAACGATCCGGATGCCTGCGCAGCACGGCAGGTGCCGAATCGTTGGCTTCGCCGCAGGCAGCACATGCGCTCCCTTCCCGCCACGGACCACGCAGCTCACATGTCATCGCCATCGAACCCGATGATCGTCGAACACCTGATGCTCAAGCGGCAGCCAGGGCTTGCCCTGGAGCCGCGTCCCGAGTTGCAGCTCGATCCCGTCGCGGGCATCGAAGGCGCGCAGCGCGCCGCTCCGCTGCGCCATGTGCTGCTCGTCGAGCACGAGAGCCTTCGACGCCTCGGACTGCGGCCCGGCGATTTGCGCGAGAACGTGGTGCTCGGCGGCGACGGCCTCTACGGCCTGCCGTCGGGCACGATGCTGCGCGTGGGAACGGCCGAGCTGCGCCTCACCTTCCACTGCGAACCGTGTGCGCGTGTCACGGCCCTTGCCTCGGCCAAGGCGCTGCTGCATCAGCGCGGCTATCTGGCGAGCGTCGTCACGGCCGGCACGATCCGGATCGGCGACGAGGCTCGGGTGATGAATTCACGACAGGCGCAGGTCCCTTATGCGCCACGCGATCGGATTGCGTGGTATCTGCAGGATCGTGACGCACCGATCGACGCGGCGGAACTGCTCTGGGAGGTCGGCCTGCCGCGCGCGTATGCGCGTGCCCTGCCCGCCCTGCTCCGACGGATCGGCGGGAGCGCCACCGCCAAGGTCAGGTTTCGGACCCGGTAGAGCCGCCAACGGCTCCGCGATGGCCAGGTCCGCCAGCCATCGCATCGAGCAAGAAACGCCGCAGGACCGACGACGCATCCGGTCCGAGCGGATCGGAGAACGCCCTGTCGCGAGCGAAGGCCGCCGAGGCCTGCGTCGTCGGCCGCACGAAATCCGGACCGACGGCGCAGGCGCTAACTGCCGGCGCGAACCGCAAAAGTGCCGCAAAGTGCAGGAGTTAACGAGTGAACTTATGCATGGACGATCTCCAGCGCGGGGCTGGCGTGGCTGCCCAGCTTCGTGCCTGCGAGCTTGCGCAGCGCGACGTAGAACACCGGCGTGAGGAACAGGCCGAACAGGGTGACCCCGAGCATGCCGGCGAACACGGTGATGCCGGTGGCCTGGCGCACTTCGGCGCCGGCGCCGTGGGCGAACAGCAGCGGTACGGTGCCAGCGATGAACGCGATCGAGGTCATCACGATCGGGCGCAGGCGCAGGCGGCAGGATTCCAGCGCGGCATCGACGATGCTGCGGCCCTGCATCTCGAGCTCGCGCGCGAATTCGACAATGAGGATCGCGTTCTTGCACGCCAGTCCCATCAGCACGACCAGGCCCACCTGCACGAACACGTTGTTGTCGCCGGTCATCCAGACGCCGATCAGCGCGGACAGCATGCACATCGGCACGATCAGGATCACCGCAAGCGGCAGCGTCCAGCTTTCGTACAGTGCAGCGAGCACGAGGAAGGCGAGCAGCACCGCGAGCGGGAACACGATCAGCGCCGCGTTGCCCTGCGAGGCCTGCTGGTAGCTCAGGTCGGTCCACTCGATCGCCATGCCGTTGGGCAGCACCTGCCTGGCGAGTTCCTCGAGCTTTTCCATCGCCTGGGCCGAGGACAACAGGGTCGGATCGGCTTCGCCCATGAGGTCGGCGGCGGGATGGCCGTTGTAGCGGATGACCGGGTCGGGACCGAAGGTCTGCTGCACTTTGACCATGCTGCCGATCGGCACCATTTCGCCGTGGACGTTGCGCGTGCGCAGGTTGGCAATGTCCTCGACACTGTCGCGGAACGGGCCGTCAGCCTGCGCGATGACCTGCCAGGTGCGGCCGAACAGGTTGAAGTCGTTGACGTAGGCCGAGCCGAGATAGGTCTGCAGCGTGTCGAACAGTTCGTTCAGCGGCACGCCCTGCGCCTTCGCCTTGACGCGGTCGACCTCGGCGTCGAGCTGCGGCACGTTGGCCTGGTAGCTGCTGTTGACGAAGCCGAGACCCGGCGTCTGCATCGCCGCACCCTGGAACGCCTGCACCGTGCTTTGCAGCGCGCCGTAGCCGAGATTGGTGCGGTCTTCGACGTAGAGCGAATAGCCCGAGCCGTTGCCGAGCCCCTGGATCGGCGGCGGCAGCAGCGAGAACGCGATGCCTTCCTGGATGGCGGCGATCTTCATGCTGAGCTCGGCGTTGATCTGCGCCGCGCTGCGGCTGCGCTCGCTGAACGGCTTCAGGTTGAA
>JAAFHE010000371.1 GCA_013298265.1 Lysobacterales bacterium
CGTTGCCGGTGGAGGTCTTCTCGGGTGGATGCGGCGGCACGATCCTGTGCAACGGCATCGCCGTGACCGGACTTTCAGCCGGCTCGGGCCTTCAGACTCAGACCTACCGGCTCGTTGTTCCGGCTGGCGCGACGAACCTCACGTTCGCCACCGCTGGTGGCACCGGCGATGCGGATCTCTACGTCAAGTTCGGCTCCGCCCCGACGACATCGAGCTACGACTGCCGGCCCTACATCGGCGGCAACGCGGAAACCTGCACCATCACGAACGTGCAGGCTGGCACGTACTTCGTGATGCTGCGCGCATTCTCGACGTTCTCGGGTGTCTCGCTGACAGGGAGCTACACGCCTTAAGTTCCGCGGACATGAGCAGTTCGTGATCCGTACAGGATCGGGAGCCGCCAATAAAACTGCATGAGAGAAGGGGCCCGCATTACTTGCATGTAGCCAGTGATGCAGGCCCCCTTGCATTGATTCATTTGTTGCAAACAGCCGCAGCATCTGCCTTGCGCGCGATCACCGCCCACGAGCGGTCTATGCAATCCGGCGCCAGTCCGCTGCGCGAGTTGCCAATGAACACGACTCGGTGCCGCTGCGGCGTGCTGCCAGAACGGTCTTGCGATATCCGTCAACTTCGCGCAAAGGTGACGGATCGAATCAGCCCCGTAAATCGGTCATGCCGGGCGCCGCGCAGGCTTCGACCTGGACGTCACCGTCTTTTTCGCTGCCCTCGCCTTTCCGGCCTTCGCACCCGGCTTCGCTGATTTTCCCACGCTCTTCGCCACGTCCTTTTTGGCCGCCACGTTGGACACGGGTTTGCGCGCTTTCTTCGACACGGCCGTTTTCTTCGGCGCAGCCGCCTTCTTCGCCGTCCGGACGGGTTTACGGCTCGGATCGGCAATCGTATCCACTGCCAACTCGCGTTCCGGCGTGCCCGGCGGGGGGACCGACGGTGCCCACAACGGCGCGATCACGGCAAGCATTGCGGTTGCCGGCGGCGTGGTTTCCAGTTCGTAGTCGAAGTCGAAGCGCAGCCCGTCGACAGCACCCGGGCTGCCGGCACCGTGGATGTCGACCACGCCCGCGCGCAGCTCGGGCGGCAGATCGGCCTGGAAGCGATAGGCGCGATGGAACTCGCCGGCGCCGATGCGCTGGCCGAAACTCGTTTCGAGGAACAGCGAATGCACGTAGTAGTACGCACTGCCGTACACGCCGGTAATCACTTCGCCGGTCTTCAGCGTGATCGACACGCTGTTGCCCTTCTGCGCGCCGCACATCTGTTGCTGGCCTTTGCGATTGGTAATGCGAATGCCGCGTAGCTGGTTGTCAGACCACAGCTCGATCCTGGCGATACCCTCGCCACCGGTGAGTGACGTATCCGTATGCAAGGTGCCCCAGGGCCCGACCTTGCGCGTGACCGTCTGCTTGACCGGACGCTTCCGGTCCGGGTCGAACGATTCCCAGGTCAGCGAGGGTGCGAGGATGGCGTCGAGCTTGGCCCCGTACTGCGCTTCGACGACCTGCTTGCGCTGCGCCAGGACGAGCTCCTTGGTCGGCTCGATATCGCCGTTGCGGCTGCTGCGCAGCATCATTTCGCGATTGTCGACGCCGTCCTTCAGCGTTACCTCGTAGGTGAAATCGTGGTAACTGGTACCGACCGGCTTTGCGGTGAAGTTGCGGCCGATGCGATCCAGTCGAGCTTTCAGGATGTCGGCGCGCAGATGCCGCGCCGCTACGGTGTATTCGGCGATGCCCAGGCGCAGGGCTTCCAGATGCGCTTCCTTGTTGTCGTCCTTGGCAAGATCGGCGTTCTCGGCGTAGAAGCGCGCCTGTTCCTGCAGCAGGGTGAGCTTGATCGTGCCGATCGCGACGAAATAGCTCAATGTGCGCTCGGCCGACTCGCGATTGAAGAAGGGCCGGTCCACCAGGTTCAGCGCCGTGATCGTCGAGACGAGCTTGGTGGCCTTCTCCGCGCCGTTGGTGAGCTTCACGAACTCCCGCAGATTCGTGCGCGCGCCTTCCACCGTGTTGCGCAGCGCCGTGATGCGCACCTCTTCGAGCCGGCTTTCGACATAGGCCTCGATGTAGCGCAGCACCTGATTCCAGATCATCGTCGAGGTGGCGTCCTTCCACAGAAACCCGACGAGGCCTTTCACGGCGCCACCAGCCTCGGGAATCAGCCCTGCGATGCCCAGCGTGACATCACGCACGACCTGGCTGGGATTGGTGAAAGTCGGCAGTTCCTTCGGGTCAAAACCTTCCTCAGCCATCACGGCACGAAAACGCTGATGCGTATTGGTCGCTGTGTAGTGATTGGACTGCTGAATGACGCGCTTCTCGTTGCCCATGTCGGCGTGGTCGACATCGAGCACCTTGCCGCTGTGCACGGCTTCGAGGAAGAAGCTGCCGTCGCCCGCGTCGATCACGCGGAAACGCTGGTGATCCACACCATGCCAGGAATACTGCTGCACCTTGGCACCGTCGCTCTTCGACGCTGCCTCGATGTCGATCACCTGCTGCGAATGGCGCACGCGCAGCACGTAGATCCGTTCGCCGCCATTTTCGTTGAAGATGAACTGCTGATGGTAGGAGTCCAGAAACGACTTCGCCGGCGCGTTCTGCTGGATCATCGCGCCCTGCGCACCCGACGCACCCGCCACTTCAAGCACCTTGTTGCTGTGCTCGGCCACGAGAAAGTAATAACTGCCCGGAATCGGAACGAATGCCATGCGAACTCCCCTTGGTTGCGCCGATCAGCGAGGCGGCATATTGGCATACAAAATCACCCGTGAATCTTCAGGGAAATCCGTTTTTCGCGTTTTTCATATCGACGATCGCGCAGGCGAAACTTTCTTTTCGCCCGACGATAGTATCGGCGCCGCTTCTTCGCTTGCTGCAAGAAATAGTGCGTTTGAATGAAGACAAGTTTGCGTGGCACCGACCTGGCGCCGAGCCTCGGAAACCGCCTCCATCTAGCCCGTCCGAGAACCGTCGCATGGAAACGGCGAAAGAGGACCGGATCGAACGGCGTGCGATAGCCAGGCCATCGCAGGACAGGGCCGGGCTCTGAACCCGGCCCGCCCTTTTTCAACCGCGCCGTGCAGTCTCGATCGCGGCAATATCTATTTTTGTCATCTGCATCATCGCCTCGAAGACGCGCTTGGCCACGACACGATCGGGATCGGCCATCCCGTCGGTCAGCGCCCGCGGCGTGATCTGCCAGGACAGGCCCCATTTGTCCCGACACCAGCCGCAGGCGCTTTCCTGCCCGTCGTTGCCGACGATCGCATCCCACAGGCGATCGGTTTCGGCCTGGTCGTCGGTCATGACCTGGAACGAAAACGCTTCGGTGTGCTTGAACGCCGGGCCGCCGTTCAGACCGAGGCACGGAATGCCCAGCACAGTGAATTCCACCGTCAGCACATCGCCTTCCTTGCCGGAGGGATAGTCGCCGGGCGCGCGGAAGACGGCGCCGATCGCGCTGTCCGGAAAGGTCTTGGCGTAGAACTGCGCAGCGTCCAGCGCGGTGCCGTCGTACCACAGGCAAATCGTGTTCTTGCTGATCATATCGTGCTCCCGTTGTCGAGGTGATCCGGGTTTCGAGGACCGAGGGTATCGGACGCTTCGTCTGACCGGTGTCGTGGAGGCCGGCACGCGCAGCAGACAGCACGCTCCAGTCGCCTGCTGTCTTGCGCACCGGCGCATTCACCGGTGCGGCCGCCTTGCCGCTCACCCGGACGACGAACCAGTGTCCTGAAAATCGACATTGTCCGGCAGGTTCATTCGTGGTCGGCATTGCGCCGCGGACGCGTTCGCCGGAAGCCGGGCCGCAACGTTCGCCACGAGCGCGGGTAGAGGCACACACGAAACCGATCGCCCGACGACGGCAATTGAACCCGCCGTGCGCCCCCGCTACGCCAGCCAGACCAGCACCGCAACACCGACCAACCCCGCCCATCCGGGATGCCGTCCGCGCGTACCGACCAGCACGAGCACCCCGCTCAGGGCATACGCCAGCGCGATGGCCAGCAGCAGGAATTCACGCAGCGCGGAGGGCTCGGGCATCGCCGCGAGTTTCCACAGCACCGCAGCCAGCGCCAGACCCAGGACGCTGGCGATATGCCACGTGGCCCAGAGTATGTCGAATGGCCGCCGGTGGCGACGCGCGTTGTCGGCGGCGCGCGGCTGGTGGCGAAAGATCAGGCGTTCGCCGAGCACCGAATGAACCACACCGACGAGCACGGCCAGCGCTGTGGCGACGACGAGACTGGTGTTCACCGCGGGACTCCGCTGCGCATCGAAGCGATGCCACAGGACCGTAGCATGGCGCGTCAGGCTCGCCAGCCGATGCGGCATTGCACCGCACGCGTATCGGGAACGCGGCGTGAGGAAGCAACGGATGGGCGGAGTGAGAAAACAGTGAGCGACGCGGGGCCGCTGCAACGGCGAACGGAGACGCTGCGATCCTGAGGCCGTTGCGCATCGATTCCGATACGGAGATCCGACATCGGCGATGCCAGCGCGCGTGACGGCCGGGCCGCTTTCGCACAGGCCCAGAGCACGGTCACCGCGCCGCGATCACACCGAACCCGAGTCCGGGGCTTTTATTACCAGCCGCTCCAAGCGACCGCAATTGCGATTCCGTCGCTGGCGCCACGCACGCATTCCGGCGACATCGCCTCGCCATCCTGTTGTGGAGGCTTGCCCCGCGCTCTTCTACACAGCACGCACACACTCGTACACAGATCATCCCACCACTCAATTAGGTCAGACTTCCCATGATGAAATTTCTTTGGCCCGTGCTGCTGTCCGGCTTGTCATGCAGCGCCGCTGCCCAGATGAACGGTTCCG
>JAAFHE010000373.1 GCA_013298265.1 Lysobacterales bacterium
CACGTACGGCAACCGCAAGCGCCGGCTCATGCCTCGTCCGCCATGCCGCGCTGCTTGCGCGCGGCGCCCTGCCTTATGCGGTCACCCCCGTGGAATCGTTGCTGACTCATGCGCGCAGGTTAGCCGCGGCAGCGGCGCGGCGAAAGTACGGCGGGTACGGTTGGCTTGCGTTGGGAACATCGAGACAGAGCGGCCCTACAGCCTTCGCGGTACGCCGCCCTCCTCTTCACGCTCAGCTGACCGGCGACCTGCCAGCAGCGGCAGGCGCACAATAACGAACCCACTGCGCTGACCTTCGACGACCATTTCGCACCCATCGACAGGCTGCGTGCGGATCACGTCCACGCTGCGCGGCTGCGCTGTCGGATGCGCGGCATGCCTGCGGCCTGGAACGCCGCCGCACGCCCGGCCTGAATATTTTTTTCCACAAATAATCAATCAATACTGACGCACAGTGAATGCTTGCTTCACACCCGCGAGTTTAAAGTTCCCCCGCGGTCTCGTGCGCAACGACAGTCTCTAGCCCGGACTTCTCGCCAACAAGACGCGCTTCGAGGAATAGCTGCACATGCCGTTCCTGGCCCTGCTCGACGACCTGCACGCATCGCTGGCGAAGATCAGCACTACCGTGCCGACACACGCAGCCGGCGCGGCTCGCTGGTCGGTCCGCATCACGGCATGCGCTTTGCCCCGCTACAAGACGCCATACAAGACCTGGGCCGGCGCAAGAGTCTTGTGCGCTGCGCTCAGACAATGCCCCGCCGCGCAGCGCGCTTGGGTCGTCCCCGCAACGCTAAACTCGGCATTCGCCTGCCTGGAGCCGCCATGAGCACCCTGCCCGAATTCCGTCTGGAAACCTATTTCACCGCCTGGGAATTCACGGCGCGGCATCACCTGTGCGCCAGCGATGCGCAGACGCTGCGCATGAGCGAGCTGCTTGCGCTGGCCAACGATGACGAACGCGATCGCTGGGACGCGCTGAGCCTGGGCTATGGCGAAACCTGGGGCACGCCACCGCTACGCGAGGCCATCGCGGCAACGTATGAGGGTTTGAGCGCCGCCGACGTGCTTACCTTCGCCGGTGCGGAAGAAGGCATCTACTGCGCGATGCGCGCACTGCTGGAAAAAGGCGACCACGCCATCGTCAGCGTGCCGAACTACCAGTCGATGGAGACGCTCGCGATCGAGTATGCGGGTTCCGTCACCGGCATCACGCTGCACGCGGCGAACGGCTGGCAGCCCGATCTCGACGAGATACGCGCCGCGCTCAGGCCGAACACCCGTGTGATCGCGCTGAACTTCCCGAACAACCCGACCGGCGCCATCCCGCGCCGCGACATCTTCGACGGCATCGTCGACCTGTGCCGGGAGCGCGACATTTACCTCTTCAGCGACGAGGTCTACCGCGGCCTCGAGCGCGATCCGGCGCTGCGCCTGCCACAGGCGGCGGACCTGTACGACAAGGCACTGTCACTCAACGTGATGTCCAAGGCCTATGGCCTGCCCGGCCTGCGCATCGGCTGGATCGCCAGTCGCGACCACGCGCTGCTGTCGCGCATGGAGCGGATCAAGCACTATTTGTCGATCTGCAATTCCGGCCCGTCCGAAGTGCTCGCGACGATCGCGCTCAAGGCACGCGAATCCATCCTCGCGCGCAACGTCGCGCTGTGCCGCGACAACCTGTCGATGCTCACTGCGTTCTTTGCCGAGCATGCGCAGCACTACGATTGGACCGCGCCTGACGGCGGCTGCGTGGGATTCGCGCGCTATCTCGGCGCCGACGGCATCGAGGCGCATTGTGGACGGCTCGTGGAAGAAGCCAGCGTTTTGCTGCTGCCGTCGAGCGTGTTCGCATCGGCGCTGCTGCCTGTGCCCACGGATCGCTTCCGCGTCGGCTACGGCCGCAGTGGCATGGCCGAAGGCCTGGCGGTGTGGCGGGAATTTCTGGCGCGCTGAACGAGCCTCGCGTTCTGCGCGGCGCGATCCCGCGAGCCGCTTCGCGAGACGGCGACAGGCAGCAAAAGAGCGGGCCGCACGACGCGACCCGCTTTTTTCTTTTTCTATTTTTCCGGAGCGGCCGGGGCTGGAGCAGCCGGCGCGGCCACGTCGGTCTTCGGCGCCTTGAGATCGAGGATCACCGCGTCCCCACGCATCTTCTGCATCCACTGTTCGCCCTGGCGCGCAATCATGCGCTTGTGCAGTTCGGCGCGGACCGAGTCGAACGCCGGCGGCGTCACCGGCTTGGTCGCGGTCAGGTGCAGCAGGTGCCAGCCGTACTGCGATTTGACCGGCACGCGGGTCGATTCGCCGGCCTTGAGCGCCTTGAGCGCCTCGACGAGTTCCGCCGCCGGCAGTTGCACGAGGCGCACATCGGTGAAATCCCGCGCCTGCTTGGCCTTGCCCTTCCACTGTTCATACATCGCCGCCCAGTCCTTGCCGCCGAGCACTTCTTCGCTGGCCTTGAGCGCTTCGTTCTCGTTGTCGAACAACAGCTGGCTGAAGTCGTAGGACGCGCTGCCGGACTTGGCAACCTGCGCGTCGTATTCGGCCTTGAGCGCGTCCTCGGTGATCGGATGCGTGCGCGCGTAGTACTCCATGGTCGCATTGGCCACGCCCTGCAGGCGCTGCGCCTCGACCGTCGCGCCGAACGCGCCGTCGTTCTCCATCGCCTGCTTGCGTGCGACCGCGGCGAGCAGCACGTAGTCGGACAGTTCCTTGATCGCGCGCTGGCGCTGTTCCGGATTGTTCAGATCCAGGCCGCGGCCACGCGCGACTTCGTCGAGCAGGGCCGAGGACACGGGCAGGTCGTTCACGCGCAACACGGGTTCGCCGGCCGAAAACTGCACCACCGGCGGCTTGCCGCCGTTGCCGCCGGAACAGCCGGCCAAGGCCGCGAGCATCAGCAGGGGGATGGCTTTACGCATGAAAGACTCCTCAAGACTCTTGCGGCGCCCGCGCGTCGATCGCGAGTGCGTGGATATCGGTTTGCATCAGATCGCCGAGTGCCGCGTAGATCAGGCGATGGCGAGCCAGCGCAGCGCGACCGGCGAACTGGGCGCTGACGATGCGCACGCGGTAATGGCCGCGGCCGTCGCGCGCGCCTTCGTGACCGGCGTGCTTGTGGCTTTCGTCGACGAGGTCCAGCTCGGCCGGTTCGAGCTGCTGCAGCGCGGCGCGGATACGCTCGGCGCGCTCGCTCACGGCAGGACCTTCCTGAAAGGGCGCACGACGACGTGCGCGTAGACACCAGCCTCGACGTATGGATCTGCATCGGCCCAGGCCTGAGCCGCGGCGAGATCGTCGAACTCCGCGACGATCAGGCTGCCGCTGAAGCCCGCTTCGCCGGGATCCGCTGCATCAATGGCCGGGAACGGGCCGGCCAGCAGCAGGCGTCCGGCGTCCTTTAGCGCGTTCAGCCGCGCCAGATGCGCCGGCCTCGCGTCCAACCGGCGCGCCAGCGAGTTCGGCACATCGGTTCCTTCGATCACATACCACATCGTGCGGGTCCTTTTGCAATCTGCCGCACCGCGGCGTGATGCGTCGGTGCGGACGAGGCTGTAGTGGAACCGGCGCTGCGCGCAACGGCGCACGCAAACGCGGGCAATCCGCATTCTAGCGGATTGCCCGGTTCTGCCGTGTCACGCCAGCGCCGAAGGCGCGCGCTCAGCCGGCCGGTTCGAAGTCGTCCGCGAACAGCGACGGTTCGTAGTCAAGATGGCTGCGATTGTTGCCGGGTGCGATGTCGGTCTCGCCCATGGCGGGATTCAGGCGCGCCTCGGCATCCAGCGCTACGACCGGGAGCGCCCTGCTCACGCCCAGGTCGGCGAAGAAGGTCACGCTGCTTCCGCCCGGCAGCACCGTCGGCGTCGCCTCGTAGACGTTGCCGGAGGCCACAGCGGTCGCGCACAGCGCCGGCTGCGTCGCTTCGCAGGACCACTGCGGCGACTGCGCCGCATTGACGCTGGCCCTCAGCAGCGGCAGGCGGGCGCCCTGCGCGGTAGCGCTGGAGTAGCGGATGCTGCAGCGGACCATGCCACGCGCTGCCTGATTGATGGGCGCGCATGCGATATCCGTGCGCAGATCCAGCGGCACGTAGACGGGGATCTTGATGACCGTGATCTCGTCGCCGGGCTGAGTCTCGATATCGTCAGAAGCGACGCTCGCGGAAAACTGCACGTGGTTGCGTGCATAGTCTGGCACTCGCATCGTCAACTGATAGCCGAAAACGCCGATATCCAGGCTGTCGGCCAGCGCGCACTGCGGATAGCGCGGACCATCGCAGCCAATACCGCCGACATAGCTCAGCTGCTGCGCTGTGGCGACCGTACGCACGCGATGCGCGATACCCGGCCCCTGGTTGTGCACGAGGACGGTCAGATCGAACTCCTGACCCGGCTCCACGACGCCCGGAGCGTCGAGCACGATACCGAGGTCGACGTTGCCGTAATAGCCCTGTGCCTTGAGCACCGAACTCCAGTCCGGTGACAGTACGGCCGCGGCGCCCGTGAGGGTCAAGCCGCCGGCGAACAGAAGACGGCGCAGACCGCCGTGAGTTGCAGTGGATTTCATCGATGTCCCTGATCAGTGAAAGAAACGGTGGATTGCCGTTCGAGCAGACCCATGAGCAGTGTCCCCAGGGTCCATACCCACAAACGCAAAAAACTTGATTCGGTGATCGCCAGCAGCGCGAACACGAGCAGCGCCGCCGCGGTCGCGCAGGCCCATGGCCGCCGCGTGTCGCACAGCGACGCAGCGCGACGACGCAGCGTCGCAGCCACGGCGATCAGCGCGAGCAGGCCCGACGCGCCGAGCTCCGCCAGCACTTCCAGCGGAAGGCTGTGCG
>JAAFHE010000374.1 GCA_013298265.1 Lysobacterales bacterium
TGCATCGCTGTGTTCGGCGCTTATCCGTGGTTTGTACCCGTTGCGGCGGTGGCGACGACCACACTGCCTTGGTTTTCAGGCCGTTGCCTCGGTTATGACGCGTGGCCTGCGCTATTCCCCCAACGCTGGGCTTGAGCGCCGCGGCCGCGACCTCATCTGGGCGGATTCCGGTGTTCGCGCGCCTCGCTGTTCAGGAATCTCATGTCCACCTCCCGTCAACCTGTGCTGTTCATCGGCCACGGCTCGCCGATGAATGCGATCGAACGCAACCGCTGGAGCGACGCGCTGCGCGAGCTCGGCAGCACCCTGGCGCGGCCCGAGGCCATCCTCGTCGTCTCGGCGCACTGGTTCGTCCCGGGCAGCTGGATCACGGCCCAGCCGCAGCCGGCGACGATCCACGACTTCGGCGGATTCCCGCCGGCGCTGTACGCGATGCGCTATCCCGCGCCCGGTGCGCCGCAACTCGCCGCGGCGATCGCCGCCGCCAGCGAAGGCCGCATCCGCACGACGACCGAGTGGGGCCTGGACCATGGAAGCTGGAGCGTGCTCTGCCATCTGTTTCCGTCCGCCGACGTGCCGGTGCTGCAGCTGAGCATCGACCAGCACGCGACGCTGCAGGCACACGCGGCGATCGGCGCGCAGCTCGCGCCGCTGCGCGATCGGGGCGTACTGGTGCTCGGCAGCGGCAATGGGGTGCACAACCTCGGCCACGCATTCCGTGCCTGGCGCGCCGGCGACCATACGACGCCGGACTGGGCCGCGCGTTTCGACCGCGCGGTTGAAACCGCCGTGCTCGGCGGCAATCGTGTCGGCGCCATCATCGCCGCGGCGCAGAACGCCGATGCGACGATGGCGCACCCGACGCCGGAACATTTCCTGCCGCTGCTGTACGCCGCCGCGGCCAGCGATCCGGACGATAGTGTCGACTTCCCGGTCACCGGCTTCGACATGGGTTCCCTGTCGATGCGCAGCGTGCGTTTCCAGCGAGGCGCGGAATAGCCCGCCTTTCTCACACCCGTTCTACTGCGGCCGCCGATACGCTCGCCCTGATGCGCGCTGCTCCCTCGTGCCGGCTCGACGTAGCGTCGGCTACGCCTTCGCCGTCACTCAGTCCGCGGCGCGCATCAGGACGGCGTCTCGACGGCCTCGCTACGAACGGGTGTGAGAAAGGCGGGCTAGACTCCTCTCGAATAACGGGGAAGCGATCAGCATGGGCAAAGGCATCAGCGGGGCCGTCGACGGAATCAGGGCTGCCCTGCAGCGGCACGACAAGCGCGCCCGGCCGAGTGGCCTGGATTGCGCGCTGGCCGACCGCATCGACTTCCTCAATCCCGAACACTGGGATGCGCTGACGCATGGCGCTTCGTTCTTCATGTCGCGTGGTTATCGGCGCCTGCTCGAAACCCACGCCCCCAGCGGCATGAGTCCGCGCTATGCCCTGGTCTATCGCGACGGAAGACCGATCGTCGCGGTCGCCGCGCAGGTACTGGAGGTACGCGGCAACCAGCTGGCGAACCTGCCCGAATCGCGCGTGCGCAAGAAGGCGCTGGAGCAGGTACGCACGCGGCTGCTGGTCTGCGGCAGCCTCGTGTCGAGCGGTTTCCACGGCCTCGCATTTGCCGACGGCGAGGACCCGGCGCTGCTCTGGCACGGCGTGGCCGAGGCGCTGTACCGCATCCGCCGCGCCGATCGCCTCCACGGCCAGATCGACTACGTGATGATCAAGGACCTCGACGACGCACGTCATGCGAGTGCCGAGCCGCTGCGCGATTTCAGCTACCGCCCGCTCGAGACAGAACCGGAGATGGCGATGCCGGTGCGCCCGCACTGGAAGGACTTTGCGGGCTATCTGGCTGACCTGAACTCGAACTACCGCAGCAAGGCGAAGAAGGTCGCCAAGCAGGTCGAAGAGGCGGGCTATCGCGTCGAGCGCAACGCTGACGCGGCGGCGCACGACGCGCGCCTGCATGCGCTCTACAGCGCGGTCGAGCAGCGGGCGAGCACGCGGCTGTCGGCGCTGCCGCCGGGCTATTTCGGCGCGCTTGCGGCGCTGGCCGGGCCGGATCGCCTGCGCTGCACCCTGATCCGCAATGACCAGCACATCGCCGGCTTCATCACCACGATCAAGGACGGCACGCGCGCGCTCGGCTATTACGTCGGCCTGGACTATGCGGTCAACGCGAGCGTGCCGTTGTATCTGCGCCTGTTGCAAAGCCTGATCGAGGACGCCATCGCGCTGGGCTGCGACGAACTGAGTTTCGGCCGCACCGCAGCCGAGCCCAAGGCTTCGCTCGGCGCCAGCGCGCATTCCAGCCATGTCTGGTTGCGCCACCGCCTGCCTGCCGTGAACGCGCTGATCCGCGAAGTCTTCACGCGCGTGACGCCGGACGCGGCGCCGCAGCGGCGGCCCTTCAAGGAATGAAGGCGGGCCAGTGTCGCGTCGTGGATTGAAAAGTTCGCGGTTTTTTCACCACGGCGATCCGGGCGTGCGCTAGCGGCGCGTGAACTGCGCCAGGGTCTCGCCGCGGGCGCAGTGGTCGATGAGGCTCTGCAGGCGTCGGGTCTGCGTGGCCTCCTGTTTCGCGCCGGTCACCCAGTTGATGCACGCGCGCCGGTACGACGCGTTCTGCGCGTCGAAAAATGTCGCTGCAGCAGGATTGCCGTCGAGCAGGTGGCGTTGTGCCGGTTCCAGCGCTTCGGGCCGGCGTTCATAGCTGTAGACCGCGGAGCGGTCTTCGCGGCGTGCGGCGTAGGCGGCCTTGCCGGCCGGCTGGATGCGGCCTTCCTGATCGAGTTCGGCGTAGCGGCGCAGGTTCACCACGCTCCATATGCTGGTCGCCTTGCGCGGCGTGAAACGGATGCGGTAGCGCTGCTCGTCGACGCGCTGGCGTAGGCCGTCGATCCAGCCGTAGCACAGCGCCTCGTCGACCGATTGCGGCCAGGTCATGCTGGGTTCGCCGCTGCCGACCTTGTGGTAGCCGACCCACAGCTCGGTGTCTTTCGCGTGATGGGTCTTGAGCCAGCGGCCGAACTCGGCCGGCGTGCGGAAATAGTGGGCGTCCACGGCAGTTGCTCGTCGAGGCAGGCGGCGATGGTATCGCGCGCCGGCGGTGTTCGACCGCAGCGCGCCGCATTGCGACGTTGTTGCACAGTGCCCACTGCAACCGGTCGGCCAGGGATTGCCCGAACTCGCCCGAACCCGGTCGCCGCCGCGCCCGGCCGCGCCGCCACGGTAGCGGCTCGTGCCTGCCGGAGCCTGCCATGTCGTTTCTCAAACCCGCCGCACGCCCCTGGCGGGCGACCGATTTCAATTATTCGCGGGTCATGCCGCGCCAGTTCGACGCCGACCTGCTGTACATCCTGCGCGCGACGGCGCTGGTCGAATCGCGCGCCGACCAGTATGGCGATTACCTGCGCGCCGTGTTCGCAACGCGCGGCGCGGCCTGGCGCGAGGCCATCGACCGCTGGAACCACGAGGAAGCCGAACATGGCCGCGCGCTGCGCCGCCTCTGCGAAACCGCCGACGCGCCGTTTGCATTCGATCGCCACATGGGCGCTTACCTCAACGGCGTCGCCTACCACGCCTGTGACGGTCGCTCGGTGCGAGGCTCGATCGCGGGCGAGCTTGTCGCGCGTTGTATCGTCGAAGCCCTGGCCAGCACCTTCTATCGCGTGCTCCGCGATAGCTGCCACGACGAGACCGGCCGTGCCGTGCTGCATACGCTCGCGCTGGACGAAGCGCGCCACTACGGCATGTTCAACGCGATGCTGCAGGCGGAAACCGCGCAGCTGCCGCTGTCTCGCTGGCGTCGGATGCGCGTCGGTCTCGGACGCATGCTCGAACTGAGCGACGACCAGATCATGTTCGCCGCGTGGCTCGTCGATGCCGATGCGCCACCGCGCTATCGACGCTCCCGGACGGCGCGGAGCTATCAGGCTGCGTTGTACCGTCATTATCATTTTGAACACTTGCACTTTGCGGCAAGGCTGATCTGTCCGGTGCTGTTCGGCAGCCGTAGCCGCGCGTTGAGCCGCGTGTTTGCCGCAGGTCTGTGGCTGGGCCTGCGCCTGCGCGGCGGCCTGAGCCGCCTGGGTTCGCTTTCCTCACGCCCTGCGCAGCCGCAGCACTGCTGAGCGGCTGCGGAATCTCAGCGCGCCGCCAGTTCACCGATGTGCTGGGCGAGCGCGGCGTTGCCCTGCTGCAGCGCAAGCGTCTGCGCGGTTTGCCCGGCCGCATCGGCCGCCTTCAGGTCCGCCCCGCGTGCGGCGAGTTTGTCGATCACGCCCTGCTTGCCGAACAGCGCAGCGAACATCGCGGCGGTCTGACCGGCGCCGTTGCGCGTGTCGACGGCTGTGCGGCTGTCGTCGAGCAGGCGCAGCACGATGGTTTCCTCGCCCTTGAAAATGGCGCCCATCAGCGCGGTATTGCCGCGTTTGTCGCCAAGGTTCGGGTTTGCACCGGCGCGCAGCAGCGCATCGACGGTATCAAGTTTGCCGTTGTAGGCGGCGAGGATCAGCGCGCTGTGGCCGGCCGCATTGACCGCGTCGATCTTCGCCCCGGCCTTCAGCAGATCGGTGACTAGGTCGTTGCGTCCCGCGCGCGCGGCGTCGAACAGATAGTCCTGCGTGTTCTGTGGTGTCAGCGCGGGCTCGGACGCGGACACGAACCCGGCGGCGAGCGCCAGCAGCAGGGCGATGAAAAGGATGCGCATACGTAGGCTCCGTTGATGCGATGGTGAGCAAGGCCATGTCCGAACGCTACGGACAGGCTTCCCGGCGAGACAAAGCGCCCGGCGATGCCGCACCGTCTTGGGAGAGCGGCACGA
>JAAFHE010000375.1 GCA_013298265.1 Lysobacterales bacterium
GAAATGGTCGCCGGCGACGGAGAGGATTTCATGCACGCGCTGCTGGTTGTTGCCCAGGTTGCGCATGACCTTGATGCCGAGGAAATAGCCGCCGGCATCTTCCAGCCGCCACCAGTGTTCGAGATAGACGGCCTGCACACCGTGTTCCAGCACATTGCGGCCGCCGAGGATCTCGAAGCGGCCGATGTCGATGGAGCCGTCGGGCGGCTGGTAGTCGATCTCGTGGTGCCAGGTGATGATGTAGCCGTCATTCGTGGTGTAGCCGGAAAACCCTTCCTGCGGATACAGCGTGGCCAGCTCCGCGTTGCTCAGGTCGGCCAGTGAATGCGCGTTGGGATAGCTCGGCCGGTCCTTGGGAATGCGGCAGTCGCCGAACAGGGTCGGCGTCTGGATGTTGCGCACATTGACGGTGTTTTCCGGCGGTCCCTGGTTGTTGTTGATGACCCAGAGGCGTTCCCAGGAAGCGGTGAGCCAGGGCGGTACGGGTGTGCTCATCGGTTGCTCCTCAGCGGTTGCCCTGGTGGGCCCGGGACTTCACACCCTTGGGCTGCTGGGCGTTGTTGATCAGGAAGGAGTAGTCGGACGCGTACGGATTCGTCGCCGTGGCCGCGCTGCCGGCGGTGGCCGGATCAAAGATCGTGGTGCTCGTCACCGGCTTGACGCTGGCTATCGGCGCCGAGGCGTGGCAGTCCAGGCAGGTGAGGTTCTGCACGTAGGTTTCCATCGTGGTGTTGGCGACCGGCTCCTGGCTGGGACCGGGCGAGAGCTGCGGCGTCGGCAGCGGCGTACGCGAGCCTGCGGCGATGGGAGTGTTCTGGTTCGACCACAGCGTGTTGACCAGCTCGTAGTTGAGGAACACCGAGTTCGGATTCTGCGGCGCGATGACCTGCGCCCAGACGTACTCGTTGAGACCGACCACGTCGTTGTTCGGCCGCGTCGGGATGTCGGTCACGCGCACCGTCTGGATGGGTGCGGTGAATGGGTTCTTGCCGCCGTTATAGGTGGCCGGGTTGGCGTTGACGGTGCACTTGTAATAGTCGGTGGCCGGATCGCAGTCCGGGTTGAAATAGGTATAGGGCGGTGTGAAACGGCCGGCGGCGACATCGCTCTTGTTGGGCGCATTGCGCTTGTGCTCGAACGTGGCCCAGATGAACTGCTGACCCAGCGCGGTCTTGTGGATGATGTGCAGGCCGACCAGGCCGACGACGACGGTCTTGGGCCTCTGGCCCGGATAGGTCACGATCGCCTTGGAAATCTTGTAGTACGGCCAGTCGTCGGCGTTGGGCAGCTCAAGCCAGGCCGCCTTGGTCTCGATCGCGCCGACGCTGCCGTAGGCCGAACTCGCCGCGGTGCCGTCGGGCAGGTTGATGCCTGGCGAGACCACGAACTTCTGCTGCACATTGGCGTTGTATAACTTGTTCTGCACGATGTAGTTGTATTCGTCCTCGTTCATGCGGCGCTCGTACAGGGTCAGGATGCCGCTCTGCGCGGTCAGCCAGGGGCTGCCCTGCGAGGCCTGGCCGATGGCGCTGAGATCCAGCGTCGGTTCGGGAGCGATTTCCGATTTCATGCCGCCGAGCACCTTGACGCGGGGCGTGCCGCCGAAACCCGCATTCCAGGGACCGGGGTTCCGCGCATTGGCGAGGAACACCTCGTCGGATTCCTTGTAGGTTTCCCATACGGTGGCGCGCTGGTCGTTGGGGTCGCCGAACTGCCCGGCCGGCACGCTAGTGTCGGGCTGGCCGCGCTGAGTGGAGGAAGCGATCCAGTTCAGCGCCAGGAACTGCTGCCAGGCGAAGCAATTGGCGTCGGCTTGGCGGGTCAGCGCGAAATCCTTGGGCACGGTATAGCCGTACTGGCCCGGCGTGGCCGAGACCAGGAACGGCGGCGCCAGGCAGTTGCTGGTCGAGCCCGTGGGGGCCGTCGTCACCGGTGCGGCGACTTTGGCCGGCGCGGCGGCGGCGGCGGCGGCGGCGACCGGCGCCGACGCTGCGCTTGCCGCAGGCGCCTCGCCGTCGCCGGTACGGCGGGCCTCGCGGTTACAGGCGGCCAGGGTGATCGCCGCGGCGAGCAGGCTGAGGCCCAGTGTCTTTGTGGACAATTTCATGATCATCTCCTCAGGCGGCCGTGCTGGAAGCAGCCACGACCAGGAAGGCCGGTGCCGCGGTGAGTGCGCTGGAGAACTGCTGACCGGCCGGCACGATGACGACGCCGCGCACGCCCGCAGCGGCGCTGGCCGCCACGCTGACCGACAGGTTCAGCAACTGGCTGGCACTGGGATAGGTGTTGCCGGGTACGGCGTAGGTGACCGTCGGCGAGAAGCCCGTCACCTGCGTGCTGACGCTGCTGTCGATGCTGCCGTCGGCCTGGGTGAAATACACCGTCGGCCATTGCTCGGGCGGCAGCGGACTCTCGCCGCTGGGTGCGGCATAGGTCAGTGCCAGGGCGACGTTCTTTTCGCCCGGATAGATAGTCGGCGGAATGATGCTGGAGTTGCTGGCCAGCGACATGGTCACGCCCGAGGGCGTGTTCACCGTGGTGCCGTAGTAGGCGTCCCAGACGTTCTGGAACAGGATCTGCAGCGGCTGCGCTTCGGTGACGACGGCGGGCGACGTGACGCAGGCCAGCGCGGGAGCCGGTTGCGGCGGCGGCACGATGGGACGGCCGAACAGGGCGATTTCCAGGGTCGCCTGCACCTGCGAACCGTATTCGATCGGTGCGCCGGCAATCGTGATGTCGCCGACCGTGAAGCTGACGCCCGCGGCTATCCAGGCCTGCGGAATCTGGAAGGCCGCATGCAGGATGAAGGAACCGGGGAAGCGCGTGCCGGTGATCTCGTCGATGATGTGTTCGAAGCCACGGATGATGTGCCAGCAGTCGGCGGCGCTGGCACCGGGCGGCAGCTTGGGATCGGCTGGCAACTGGTACTGGGCGAAGCTGGGCATCTGGATGTAGAGGCCCGGTGGATCCGCCAGCGAAATGTTGGTCCCCGCACCGACGGCGAGATTGATGCTCTGGCCGATATGCGGATCGCTGTTGCGGAAGTTCTGGCCGTACTGGCCGCAGCAGATCAGCGCCTGCGGATCGGTGTTGCCGGCGCTGCGCTGCACGGTGGCACCGGCACCCAGGCCCAGTTCGGTCTGCAAGGTGTTGGGCGTGGCGGTGAGATGCATGGCGCCGCCGCTGCGCTGTGCCGGCGTGCCGCTGCGCACGCAGATTGTGCCGCTGTTGAAGCGGTTGAGCGGGTTGTAGGCCGGGCGAGTGGTTTCCGGGTCGATCACCGGCTGGCCGCTGACCGGGTCGAGCAGCTGCAGATCGTCGACGCTGACCGTGATCCACTGGTCCTGCGGCGCGCCGGTGTTGAGCGCCTGTTCGTAGACTGCGCAGACGCGCTCGGGACTGATCCGCCACAGGGTCTGGAAGTACTCGGGGTTTTCGCAGGTGAAGTCGATGCGCGTGATCTTGTTCTGCGCATTGCGCACGACGGCGAACTCGCAGTACTCGTCGAGCCAGCCACGCGGGCCGTAGGGGCCGAAGGGCTGCAGCACACCGCTCCAGTCCGGCTGCGGGCAGCGCACTTCCGGGATCGGATAGCGCGACAGCTCGCCTGAGTCGGCCAGCGCAAACAGTGTACTTTGCGGCAAATTGTACGGACTGGGCGGTACCTGGTTCTGGCCCAGGTACTGGATGAGGCGATTCGGGAACGCGATCCAGGCCACGTCCACGGCACCGTTGCCCTTGGGAATGGGCGTGGTCAGCGGGTTGTAGTAGGCCGTCTGCGCGGCCGAGTACAGGGAATTCCAGGGATTGCCGGTGATCGCCTGCTGGGTGAAGCCATTGACGTTCTGGCTCCACAGCGCCGCAAGTCGCGCATAGCTGGCCGGATCATCCGGAAAGTCGTTGTTGCCGCCCGGCGTGGTAAAGGCCTGCAGCTGGTAGCTGTTGCTGGCGGGGTTGAAGACGTAGTTCGGCGCCACTGGCGTGGCCGTGGTCTGCATCAGCGGATTCCCGCCGCCGTTTCCTGCCGTACTCGACATGGCTGTGCTCCAGGGTTGTGCTACTTGGCTTCGTAGATCAGGGATTGCCGGTGCCGGCGCGTCAGACCGAGTGCGTTGGACTCGATCCAGACGTAGTACATGCCGGGCTGCGGCGGAGTGAAAGCGAGCTCGTAACTGCCGTCGCCGAGCGCGGTCAGCGCGCTGCGGCGCTGCCAGATGCCCGGAGCCAGCAGCGCCAGCGCGTGCAGGTCGGGGCTTTCGCGCCGCGCGCCGGCGGCATCGAGCAGCGCAAAGCGCAACTGCGCCGGCTGGCCGACGGTGAGTTCGGCCGGTGGCGCCAGGGCGACCACGCGCGGCACTTCAGGCTTGGGCTGCGTGTCGACCAGCGTGAACGGGAAGCAGGCGGCCAGCCGCGGTGAATCGGCGAACAGGGCGACGTCATAGGTGCCGGGCTTTGTGACCGGCATGCGCGTGCTGTATTCGCCGCGGCGGCCCTCGCGCAGACCGTGGTCGACCACCAGCACCGCGCGCGGCTTACGGCCATAGGTGCGAAAGCCGCCGGCGGGTGCCGCCATGCCTTCGCGGTAGAGATAGATCATCTTGTCGCTGGCATTGGCCACCAGCACGGCCGGACCTTCGGGCGCGGCGACGATGCTGTCGGCACCGTCTTCGGGTGCCGCGCCCAGCGCGCTCTGCCCCGCGGGGAATTCGGCCACGTTCAGGTGCCTGCCCGCCTGGCCTAGCTGCTCCAGCGCAATCATCTGCACGGTTTCGCTGTCGCGCCGGTGCACATAGGCCAGCAGCGGCGTAAAGCTGACCTGGTC
>JAAFHE010000376.1 GCA_013298265.1 Lysobacterales bacterium
GCGCCGCGTGCGCGGGCGTCGTGCCAATCATCACCTGCGCGAGCTGCCCATTGATGCGGTTGATCGCCCGCACGCTCACATCGCCAATCAGCGACGTCAGCGACGTGCGCAGGGCGACCAGGCTGCGCACGTTGAGGTGCGGCACCACCGCAACACCGCCCGCGGCCAGTGGCACCACGGTCAGGTCCACGCCAGCCGCCCAGGCCGCATCAGCGGCCGCCTGAGCCGTGCGCGTGCCGGCCTGGCGGAATGCCTCCAGGGCCGCGGCGATCTCGCGCTGTAGCGCTTCGAGCTGCGAGCGGCGCAGTCCATCGGCCAGGCCGCGCAGCTGCTCGGTGATCGCGGTCGTGGCATCGCGCAGTTGCCGCTCCACCTCGCGCAGCGTATCGGCCTGGATGCGCGGCAGACGCGTCGCCTCGGCGGCGCGCGCCCGATCGAACGCGCGCGTGCGCTCGTCACTCGTCGGCATTGGCGGGCACCGGCGGCGGCACAACCTCGGGTTCGGGATCCGGCACGCGCGGCAATTCCGCCAGGGCGCGCTCCAGCTCCTCGACGACGTCGATTTCCACGCCCAGGCGTTTGGCCATCGCGCTGATGAGCCGCAGTGCGGTCTCTCGCGTGATGAGCTGCTCGGCCAATGCACCGCTGACCGCCGCGACGATCTGCTGCAGGGCTGCGGCGTATTTCGTGGTGTCCTTCGCCGTGAGCTCCGGCCATTCCACGACCAGGGTGTCGAGGATCTCCACCTGATCAGTCGACAGCTCGCGTTCCAGCGCGTTCCAGTGCGAGCGCACCACGTAGCGCCCGATCTCCTCGAGCATGTAGCCGACGAACGCCTGACGCATGTCGAGCATCTTTTCCGTCGGTTCCGTCATCGACGCACCGGTGGACTTGTTCACGTCCTCGGCGCCGCCGTACCAGTGCTCGGGCACGCTCGCACCGCCGAGCACATGATTGCGGAACAACCGAGCGGCCTGGCCCGCGTCGTACGCGTTGAGTTCCGGCGACGCGGCATTCCACTCTTCGGATTCGTTGTGCACGCGCACGCTGTTGGCGCGCGGCGGCGTGATCTCGCTCGCCCGCTGTTTCACTTCTTCGGGCGTCGCTCCGGTGATCTTGACGTCCCAGATAAACGCCCGCGTGTGATGCGCGCGATCCAGCTCGCCGAACAGGAATTGGTCGTAGGCATCGAGCCAGTCGAGCTGTGCGAGCAGATCGCTACGGCCGCGCGTGGTCGAGCACAGATCGTTGACGCGGAAATAGAACGCATCGCCGGTGCTGAACGTGGCGCGGATCTCCTGCGTGCGCGGCGAGAACGCCGACTCGGGCGCATTGACGATGACGCGGTACCGACGCGCTGCGCCTTTGGCGTTGCGGCGCGTGACCACACCGATCGGCTGCTCGGTGTTGTCCGGATCCATCACTACGGTCTCGATCTGGGCGGGGTCGAGATACCCCAACCGCACGAAACCCGTGTGCACGTCGCGAAACACCGGATAGCACTGCTCGCCGAACAGCGCGAGCTCGCGCACGCGCTTGGGCAGCTTGATGCGATACGCGTTGATGCCATCGTTCCAGTGCGCCTTCAGCGCCGCCTGCGCAGCGTCGTCGTCGACGCGCCAGGTCACGCCCTGCGAGAGCAGATAGGCCAGCGGCAACTCGATCAGGCGATTGGCGAGGAGGTTGGATTCCCAGACGTGCTGCGCCAGCCGCTGCATGCGCTGCTGTGTCATCGGCGCCAGGTCGCGCGCGCTGTCGCCCGACAGTCGGCGCCACTCGTTGTCGTCAGCGTCGACCGTCGCACCCGCGGCCTCCGCGTAGCGCGTGGCGTTCGGTGGCGACGCGACCTCACCGACGGCAGAGGACTCCGGACCGAGGATGGCGCCAAAAAGGCGTCCGAGTAGGCTCATGGCGCAATGCTCCGGTCAGTCGAGGCAGCAATAGGGGCTAGGGGTTTCCACAGATTTCCGCGGAAACGGCAACGGGGGGGCGCAGGCATCGTCGTGGCACCTCAGTGGTCCGAACGGCCCACAGCGCGACGCGTGCGGCCGAACATCACGATGCGTCGGCGGCCTTGCATCGCCTCGGGCAGCGTGTCCTCCGCGCGGGCGTCGACCGATTCACCGGCAGCCGGTGGCGTTTCCTGCCGCCCGGCCGCCCACATCAGCACCGCAGCCACCGCGGCATCGCCGTGGCGGTCGCCGCCATCGCTGCCCTTCGTGCGCGCATCGCTGACGCGCGGCGCACCGGCGACCAGGACCACGCTGCGGTGGTCGGCGATCCAGTCTTCATCGCCGAAGGTCTCGATCTCGCCGTCCTCGTACGCCTGGTGATAGCGCGCGAACTGTTCGTCGTACCACTTGCCCGTGAGCTGTACGCACTCGACGCGTTGTGAGCCCAGCAGCTGCAGCGCGGCCTCGGCGTGCGAGTGGCCATTGCCGCGCGCGTCAAATTTGGCGTGGTGCATCAGCGGCAGGTTCTGCAGCAGCCACAGCACGATGAGCTTTTGCATGTCGAACGGAATATTGCGCAGCTCAATGCGTAGTGGCGTTTCCCAACCCCGGGCGCCCGCACGTCGCTGGCCAACGACGCCGATCGACAGATCGCCGCTGCGCCCGAAATCCTGGCCGTAGATCGTGCGCCGGTCCGGCGGCAGCGCACGAACGACGGGCGCGAGTACTTCGTCGATCCACGCTTGCGTGATGCGTTCGCGTTCCGGGTCCAGCACGAACGTCGCGGGCTTTCCGTAGCTGACCACCACCCGCCCGGGCACGGCGCATTTTTCGAGCAGCATGCGCGAGAAAAACACACCGGAGCCGCGCCGCGGAATGCATTCGAGTTCTTCGTCGGCGGCTTCACTCGCGGGGTACTGCGCGCGCGCATCGACGATGAACGCCGCCTCCGCCTCGGGCGACCACGGCTTTTTCGTGACCAGGCAGATGCGTTTGTACAGGCCCTCACGGATCGCGTCCGAGAACCGCACACGATGGTGCGACCACGGCAATTGCTTCGCGATGGCGCGCTTGACGTAGTCGTTGAACGGATTGTCCTCGCCCATATGCGTGCCGCCGATGGAGATGCGCCCACCCCAGAAGCGGTAGGCCAGCGCGCCCTCGACGACGGCTTCCAGCCGCTGCTGTTGGCCAGCCTCGTCGATGCGCGCATGACCCTGGCGTCCACGCCAGTTATGCGGCATCGAGGACAGCGCCTCGATCTTGTGTCCGCTCGCGAACTTCACGCGATAGGCAACGATGTCGTGCTTCTCGTTGCCTATCACCTCGGTTTCCAGCCCGACGTCGATCTCACTGCAGATCAGTCCGTACCAGCGCGCGAACGTCGCACAGTCCCCGATGAACTCGGCGGCCATGCCCTGGTTGTAGCCCATGTAAAACTGATCCATGCCGCCGCTGGCCAGCGCGGCCTCAAGGGCCGCTTCCGCCGCCCAGGCGCCCCAGGTGAAACCAATGCGGCGTCCCTTGTCGCAGATGCGCACCGTGGCCATGTCCTGGTGCCAGCGCACCTGATACGGCAGCAGGATGTACGGGATCTCGCTCGCGGGCAGGCCGGCGAGCTTCACACCGGAGCGCTGCGCCTGAATTGTCTCCACAAGCTCCAGCGCTGTGTCGCGTTCGTCAGGCGTCATGCGGCGGCCGTGCCGGCATCCGGCTGGATGCCCAGGAACTTCGCGCGGATCGCCGCCCACTGATCGCCGGTCAGGCCCTGCTGTTTGGCCGTCGACTCGGCGGCCTTGGCCTGCCGCTGCAGCACCAGTCGCTCGATCTCGATGCGGCGCTTGAAGCCGATCGCGCCCGCGCGCTCCAGATGATCCAGGCTCTTGGCCAGCAGCATGATGTCCATCGGCTTGGCGCGCAGCTCGGCCGCGGCCTCGGCATCGAGCTCGCCCGATTCGTCAGCCATGTCCGCCATGAGCTGAAACGCGATCGTCTTGAGCATCTCGGCGAGCAGCGCGCCGACGTCGCCCTTCGGATTTTCACCGAGATCGGCGACGAGTCGACTGGCGATATCTTGCGCGGCCAGATGCCGCTGCATCAGCGCACGCGTGGATTTGACGTAACGGCCGACTGCCGACTTGCTCACGTCGGCGTCGAGATCGTTCAGCGCCGCGGTGATCTCGTGAATCGTGCGGCCGTCGCGGATCAGCCGCAGGCATACATCGCGGATCTCGTGCGGCAGGTGTTCGATGGAAGAGCGGCGCGCCATGCCTCAGCCCTCGCGCAGGATCGAGATGCCGGGCAGATCCAGATTGCCCGATACCACGTCGTGGCCGCGCAGCGTGATCTTCAGGAACACCACGCCGCCCACCTCGCGACGGTCCGCCAGGCCGTGCCGCGTGAGCCACGCCGCGTCGATGACGAACGTGTCCTCGTCGACCTTGTACCCAAAGCCGCGCACCATGCCGCGCAGCAGCGGCACGCTGCAGCCGCTGTCGTTGCTCTGCGCCAGGATCGCCAGCGCGCGGCCTCGGCGATACGGTGCCTGTTCTTCGACGATGTTCACGCGCGTTTCTCCATGCGTTTGATGAGCATCTCCTGCATCACGCGCAACTGCTCACTCAGCATGCGCGTCTCGGTCTGCGACTGCGCCTGCACGGCGGCGAGCGTGGTTGCAACCGTGTTGATCTTTTCGTGGATGGCACCCAGGTCACGCGGCCGCAGCACGTGCGCGCCCTCCGACTCCTGGTGCGCCTCGATGCGCGCGATCTGCTCGCCGAATTCGCCGAGCTTGTCGTGCAGCTCGACGACGGTGTCTTCGATTTTCCCAATCGCCGCGTCCGCATGCGCCTTGATGGCTTTGTC
>JAAFHE010000377.1 GCA_013298265.1 Lysobacterales bacterium
CAACGCCCAGCCGTACCAGGGCATCGGCGGCCGCTCGAGTTCATAGTCCTGCCCCGGCTCGACCGTGTTGAACACCACACAGGTGTTGGCCATCAGGTCGTGCAGCGCCTGTTTGCGCTCGGTGAAGCCAGCCATCATGTAACCGATGTACAGGATGATGTTGGACACTGCGCCGCCGAAGAAGCGGCCAGTCGCGCGGCCGAACGTGATCGGCATACCGTAGTCATCGGTGACCTTCAGGCCGAAGGCCTGCTTGCCCAGCGTTGCCTGGTTCGGACCGCTCTCCAGCAGTGCGAAATACAGCCAGCGGCCGACGTAGAACAGCAGGATGCCGAGGATCGGGATGATGCCGAGGATCATCGCCGGGATGATCAGGATGAGATTGTCCAGCGTATAGGCGGCGAAACGGCGCCAGAAGCCGGCGTGGATCGCGTCGCCGGCCGGCAAGGGTTCGCCGGCCTCGAGCATGTCGCCGCTGCGCACCAGCGGCGCGTCGGGCGCGGCGTAGGGCGAGGCATAGGGGTTGGCGGCGGGCATCGACGGCGGCATCACCGCGGTTTCCGCGGCAGAGGCGGACATCGAGAAACTCGGCGGTGCTGCAGCCGGGGCCGCGCGAGGCGCAGGTGGCGGTGCCATAGGCGGGGGCGGCGGCGGCGGGGCGGCGGCGGGTGCACCGAGTCGGCTGAAGGGGCCCCAGTTGTTCTCACCAACCTTCGCCACTTCGACATTGCCGGACCAGTCGCCGGTGGCGACCTTGCTCTCGACGAATCCATACGGCACCGGGCCGCGCGGCTTTCCGCCGATTACCGCGAACAGGCTGCCGCGATCGTCCAGCGCCTGGATCTCGCTGTCCGCGCCGATGCTGCGCAGGCCGTCCTGCAGACCCTGCAGTTTGCCGAGGTCGTCGCTTTCCTTCAGCGTGACCGGCGCGCGCGGAACGAGCTGCGCGCTCACCTTGTCCGGTTCCATGCGGAAATAGCTCGCCAACGCCGGCCAGACTGTTTCCGCGGCGTGACCCGGCAATACGATGCCGGTCAGCACCAAGGCATGTTTGGTGTTCTGCATGAGACTCCCCGAAGACGCAGACGCGCCGGGCCGGCGCGTTGATCCGACTTTACCTTTTCAAAACGCGCGTGCAACCCGAAACGAACACGGAGTTGCCGCGAGCGAACCGCGGCCCCGTTCGGTCAGGGGCGCTCGAGTATGGCCGTGACGCCCATGCCGCCGGCGGTGCAGATTGAAATCAGGCCGCGGCCGCTGCCTTTTTCTTCCAGCAGCTTGGCCAGGTTCGCGACGATGCGCGCACCGGTCGCCGCGAACGGATGGCCGTGCGCGAGCGAGGACCCGTTGACGTTCATTTTCACCGGGTCGATGCTGCCCAGAGGCGCATCCAGGCCAAGGCGATTCTTGCAATAGTCCGTACTTTCCCAGGCACGCAAGGTGCACAGTACCTGCGCGGCGAAGGCTTCATGGATTTCGTAGAAATCGAAATCCTGCAGGGTCAGGTTGGCGGCCTTGAGCATCTGCGCGACCGCGACGGTCGGCGCCATCAGCAGGCCTTCGCCATGCACGAAGTCGACCGCGGACGCCTTGGCGTGGGTCAGGTAGGCCTGCACCTTCAGTCCGCGTGACTGCGCCCAGTCGTCGCTGGCCAGCAGCACGGCCGAGGCGCCGTCGGTCAGCGGTGTCGAATTGCCTGCGGTCAGCGTGCCGTTGCCCGATGTCTTGTCGAAGGCGGGCTTCAGGCTCGCGAGTTTTTCAAGCGTGGTTTCCGGGCGCAGGATGTTGTCGCGTTCCACGCCGCGGAACGGCACGACCAGATCCTTGTAGAAGCCGCGCTGGTACGCCGCTGCCGCCTTCTGGTGGCTTTCCCAGGCGAGCTGGTCCTGCGCTTCGCGCGGAATCTTCCATTCCTTGGCCATGAGCTCGCAGTGATCACCCATGGACTTGCCGGTACGCGGTTCGGCCACACCGGGGAAATGCGGCTTGAGTTCGCTCAAGCCGAAGCGGCGCAGGAAAGTCCTGATCTTGTCCAGCGGAGTCTTGGCGCGCGCGGTCGCGAGCAGGCGCTGTTGGAGTTTCTTTCCGTAGACGATGGGCACGTCGCTGGTCGTGTCCGACCCGCCGGCGATGCCGGCTTCGATCTGGCCGACCGCGATCTTGTTGCCGATGTGGATGGCGGTGTCCAGGGATGTGCCGCAGGCGCGCGCCATCGTGATGCCCGGCGTGGTTGGCGCCAGCCCCGAGGACAGCGCGGCTTCGCGCGCGAGGTTCCAGTCCGAGGAATGGTGGATCACCGCGCCCATCGCGACCTCGCCGAGTTCCACGCCATGCAGGCCGTATTTCTCCACGAGCGCGCCCAGCGTCTTGATCGACATGCCGAGGTTGCCCACGTCGGAGTAGGCCGTGTTGTTGCGGCAGAAGGGGATGCGTACCCCGCCGATGATGCCTACGCGTTGCTTGCTGCTCACGATTCGCCTTCCTGCGGCTGGGGGGAGGCGCCTGCTATCATCAGGCGTTTGACGGTGGTCGCTTATTCTATGCCGTACGTTTTCGATCTTGACAGGCTGGATGCGCAGGCCGCCGCCGCGACCGCGGACTTTCGCTCTGCCGACCCGTACCCGCATGCCGTGTTCGAGGACTTTCTCCGGCCTGCGTTCGCGAGCGAGCTGTCCGCCGTGTTCCCCAAGCCTGAAGACCGCCTGTCCTGGGACCGTTTCGGCGCGATCGGCTATGAAGTCAAGCTCGGCTCGTCCGATGAGGTGCGTTTCCCGCCGCCGCTGCGCCGCGCAATACACGACCTCAACTCCGGTCCGTTCATCCGTTTCCTTGAGCGCCTCAGCGGCATCGACCACCTGCTGCCCGACCCGGGCCTGGTCGGCGGCGGCATCCACCTGAGCCGGCAGGGCGACCATCTAGGCATCCACGCCGACTTCAACTGGCATGAAGGCCTGCAGGCGCACCGGCGTCTGAATCTGCTGATCTACCTGAGCCCGCACTGGGAGCCGGGCTACGGCGGCGAACTGGAACTGTGGGATACGACAGGCACGCGCCGCGTGCGCAGCGTCGAGCCGCTGTTCAACCGCGCCGTGGTGTTCACCACGCGCTCGGACACCTTCCACGGCCACCCGAATCCCTGGGCCGCGCCGGACGGCGTCTACCGCCAGTCCATCGCCCTGTACTACTACACGACCCGGCGTCCGCCCGAGGAAGCGCGCGAAGCGCACGGTACTTTGTACAAAGGGTACAACGCATGAAAAGACAGAAAATCAGGTGAGAAGCGTGAGAAAAGAGTCAGAGCTGGCCTAGCCGTGCTTACTGTTTTCTCACTCCTCTCCCCCCTCGTTTCTCGCTTCAGAACGCGTGGGTCGCCAGCGTCGCGATCGTATACGGCGCGCGCAGGCCTTCGGCGGGTGCGGCCGGTTCGTACTGCTTGCCGGGCGAGAAGCTCGCGCGCGTCGCCAGCAGGCGCACCGTCGCATGGCACAGCGCGGCCGATTTCGGCGCCATGCCGATGATGCTGAACTCGACCACGCCGCGACGACCCAGGCGCACGGCGTGGCAGTCGACGACCTGCTCGTCCGAATTGGTCAGTACACGCTCTTCGGCCCAGTCGATCACCTGCCCATCGAACTGCGGCGCGACGGCGTAGCCGATCAGATCGCCTTGGCTGACCACGACCCGCGGCGCAGGCGCCTTGTTGGCGAGTGCGCTGTCGAGCAGGCCCACGGGATCCAGCGCCGCCGCTGCAACCCAGCCGTCGCTGTGCCAGCGCACGCCGACATGCCAGGCATCCGGATCGGTCAGCGCAAGATTCTCGTGGATGATCCAGCCCAGGCCGCGTGCGTCGTCGTTGCGGCCGCGGGCCTGGTCGAGCCGGCGCGCATCGGTGGCACTGATCAGGCGGAATTTCGCCGGGATGTCGATCGTGATGCCGATGGCTTCGCGCGTGTAGCGGCCGCGGTTGAACACGGCGCGGCGCGCCGCTTCGGCGTAGCTCAGCACTTCGGCCGGACGCTCCTGGGCCGGGACCGGTGCCGGGTTCTCGAATTCCGCGTCGCGCGGGCGCGTGGCGACTGCTCCATCGGCGTTGCCGTCGCCGTCGGCGGATTCCATGTCCAGTGACTGCAGGGTCGCCATCACGACGTCGGGATCTTCGCTGAGCAAGCCTTTCTCCTGCTCGGGCGTCAGGGCCACTCCCTCGTCGCGAAAGGCCTTCACCATCGCGGTACGCTGCTCCGGCGTGCCGACGATGACGTCGCGCGCGAAGTTCGTCGCCGCGTAGTAGGCGATGCCGCTGCAGATCACAAGACCCAGCACATGGAAGCGAATGTTGTGATCCGGCTCGTTCCAGTACTTGATCATCGCGATGATGAAATAGAACGGCACCAGCAGGGTCAGCACGCCGTCCAGCGCACTCGCGCGCCAGACGCGCACGACCATGAGCAAAACGAACATCAGCGACAGTGCGTAGGCGACCAGCATCAGTTTCATGGCAGCCTCAGCGCACCGTCACGCTGGCGACGTCGCCGCGCGGCAGGGAATAGCTCAGGCTGCGCGCCGGCAGCTCGATGGCGAGGGTCAGCGTCTCGCGCGTGACCGCGGTCAGGGTGCCGATATAGAAGCCGCGATGGCGCGTTTCGACCGCGACACGCTGGCCGACCAGACTGGTGGCGCTGTCAGGTTCGTTCTTCGCCGCGCCCTTCTTTTCCGGCCTGGCAGTGGCCGCTGTCGGCTTGGCCGGTGCGTTCATCAGCTGCTCGATCTGCGCTTCGTCCGGACTGGCCGCGAACGCAT
>JAAFHE010000378.1 GCA_013298265.1 Lysobacterales bacterium
TGGCCTGGGCCATCGTCGCCGCTGCGGCGCAGGCTCAGGGACAACCCGCGCAGGCTAAGGCGGCACAGACACAGGCCCAATCCCTGTTTCCCGAATGGACCAACCCCGATCCCGAGGTACTGCGCCAGATCCAGGCCTATCTTCCGGCGCCGGCGCGATGACGTGCCGGCGGTTGGACTCACGCCGGCGCGCCGCATGCGGCGCAATGCCACGGCGGATGGCAAGCGCCCGTGCGCACGGTTAGGATGGCGCCCGCATGAACTCCCCGACTCCCGACGAGGCACCGCCGCTGCTGCAGGCGCGCGGGCTGACCTACCTGCGCAACGACGAGCCCATCTTCGGCCCGCTGAGCTTCCGCCTTTACGCCGGCGACGTCGTGCTCATGGAAGGCGACAACGGCAGCGGCAAGACGACTCTGCTCAAGGTGCTGTCCGGCCTGCTCGAACCCAGCGCCGGCACGGTGCTGCTCAACGGCGAACCGCTGACACTGGCGCGGCTGTCGCATCAAGTCTCGCTGCTCGGCCACCTGCTCGGCATCAAAGGGGATTTGTCCCCTTTGCAAAACCTGCGCTTCGCGATCGGGCTCGGCGGACTACGTCCCGGCATCACGCCCCACCAAGCGCTCAAGAGCGTCGGCCTGGAGGGCTACGAGGACGTGCCAGTGCGCCAGCTCTCCGCCGGCCAGAAGAAGCGCGTCGCGCTGGCGCGGCTGCTGCTGGTGCCGGCGGCGCTGTGGCTGCTCGACGAACCCTACGCCAACCTCGATCGCGACGGCATCGCGCTGGTCAACCGGCTGCTCGAACTGCACGCGCTGCGCGGCGGCGCGGCGCTGATCACCTCGCACGGTGCGTATGCCTACACCTCGGGCACGCCGCGCCGCATCGACCTGCGCGACACCGCCGTGGAGCAGGCCGCATGAGCTACGGCAGCAGCGCTTCCGCCTGCCGCGCCCTGCTCGTGCGCGATTTCAGCCTGGTCTGGCGCCGCCGCGGCGACGCACTGAACCCGGTGCTGTTCGCGGTCATGGTCGTGATGCTGTTTCCGTTCGCGCTCGGCCCCGAGGCGGCGGTCCTGGCGCGCATCTCCGCCGGCACCGTGCTCGTCGCGCTGCTGCTGGCCGGCCTGCTGTCGCTCGATGCGCTGTTCCGTTCGGACCTCGAGGACGGATCGCTGGAGCAACTGGTCCTGTCGCCGCATCCGCTGCCGCTGCTGCTGGCCTGCAAGATCCTGGTGCACTGGCTGACCACGGCGCTGCCGCTGATCGTTGCAGCGCCCGTGCTCGGCGAACTGCTCTACCTGCCGCGCGACGTGCTGCCCGTAATGATGGCGGCGCTGGCCCTGTCCACGCCGCTGCTGAGCCTGATCGGCGCGGTCTGCGTGGCGCTGACGGTCGGCATGCGTCGCTCTGGTATGCTCTTGGCGCTGTTGGTGCTGCCCTTGTACGTGCCGGTGCTGATCTTCGCCGCCGGCGCCTGCAATGCGGCGCAACAGGGTTTGCCCGTCCTGGCGCCGCTGCTGTGGCTCGGTGCGGCCCTGGCGCTGGCCCTGGTGCTGGCGCCGCTGGCCTGCGCCGCGGCGCTGCGGATTTCGCTGAGCTGACGGCGACGGCACGTTGACGGCACGACCTTTTGCCTACGAATCCATGAATCCACTTCTGCTCTGGTTCCACAAGCTAGGCTCACCGCCGTATTTCTACCGGTTGGCCGGGCGCCTGCTGCCTTGGCTGTGGGGCCTGGCCCTGATCGGCCTCGTCGCCGGCCTGTACGGCGGCCTCGTGCTGGCGCCGGCGGACTATCAGCAGAGCGACGCGTTCCGCATCATCTACGTGCATGTGCCCAGCGCCTGGATGAGCATGTTCATCTACGCGTTCATGGCGGCGAACGGTTTCGTTGCGCTGGTATGGCGCATCAAGCTGTCGGAAACGCTGGCCATGGCCGCCGCGCCGATCGGCGCCGCTTTCACCGCGATCTGCCTGGCCACCGGTTCGATCTGGGGCAAGCCGATGTGGGGAACCTGGTGGACCTGGGATGCGCGCCTGACCTCCGAACTGGTGCTGCTGTTTCTCTATCTCGGCGTAATCGGCCTGTATCACGCGATCGAAGACCGCCGCCAGGCGTCGCGCGCCGCCGCGTTCCTCGCTCTGATCGGCATCGTCAACCTGCCGATCGTGCATTTCTCGGTCAAGTGGTGGAACACCCTGCACCAGGGCTCGACCGTGAAGCTGTTCGGTCCCTCGCTGATCGACGGACGCATGCTCTGGCCGCTGCTGGTCATGGCGCTCGCGACCAAGCTGCTGTTTGCCGCAAGCCTGCTGTCACGCGCGCGCGTCGATCTTCTGGAACTGGAAGCCGGCAAGGAATGGGCACGCCAGGTCGCGCTGGCAGGGGAGCGCACATGAGCGAGTTCTTCCACATGGGCGGCTACGGCAGCTATGTCTGGAGCGCGATGGCCATCTTCGTCGGCGTGCTTGCGCTTGACGCCGTCGCTCCGCTGATCAAGCGCCGCCGTGTACTGCGCGAATTGCGCGCCCGCGCGCGGCGGGCACAGAAACGCAACGAGGAGTCCGTATGAACCCGACCCGCAAACGCCGCCTCGTCGTGATCTCGCTGATCCTGGGCGCCGTCGGCATCGCCGCAACGCTGACCGTGTTCGCACTGCAGCAGAACATCACCTACCTGCACACACCCGTCGAAGTGCTCGCCGGCAAGGTACCCGCGGATGCGCGCTTCCGCCTCGGCGGCATGGTCAAGGCCGGCTCGATCCAGCGTGCCGGCGATTCGCTCAAGACCGGCTTCACCGTCACCGACGGCGACGCGGACATGGCGGTGGAATACACCGGTATCCTGCCCGACCTGTTCCGCGAGAAGCAGTCGGTGATCGCAACCGGCCGGATGGAGAACGGCCGCTTCGTCGCCAGCGAAGTGCTGGCCAAGCACGACGAGAACTACGTGCCGCGCGACGTCGCCGAAGCGATGGCCAACGCGCACAAGAAACACGACATACCGGAAAAAAAACCCACCGCGCAGTAGCCACTCCGCTCAGGCTCCACCGAACCACCCCTCTCGATTTCCACTACGCATAACCGCCGCTGCGAGCCCGTTCGCGGCGGCCCATACGGAGCCGCCGCGACTGCCATGCTGCCTGAACTCGGCCAATTCGCCCTGATCCTCGCCCTGCTGCTGGCTCTGGCACAGACCGTACTGCCGCTGCTCGGCGCCTGGCGCAACAACGCGGCGCTGATCGCGACGGCGCGCCCCACCGCCGTCGGCCAGGCGGTCTTCGTCGCGATCGCATTCGCGCTGCTGACGGTCGCCTTCGTCGAGCAGGATTTCTCGGTCGCCTACGTGGCGCAGAACTCCAATGCCGCACTGCCGTGGTACTACCGCTTCTCCGCGGTCTGGGGCGCCCACGAGGGATCGCTGGTGCTGTGGATACTGATCCTCAACGTGTGGACCGTCGCGGTTGCCGCGTTCAGCCGGCGCCTGCCCGACGTATTCATGGCGCGGGTGCTCGGCGTGCTCGGCTTCGTCAGCCTCGGCTTCCTGCTGTTCACGCTGCTGACGTCCAATCCGTTCCTGCGTCATGTGCCGGCGCTGGCGGACGGCAACGACCTCAATCCGCTGCTGCAGGACTTCGGCCTCATCGTGCATCCACCGATGCTTTACATGGGCTATGTCGGTTTCTCGGTCGCCTTCGCGTTCGCTATCGCCGCGCTGCTCGGCGGTGCGCTCGACGTGGCCTGGGTGCGCTGGGCGCGACCGTGGACCAATGTCGCCTGGGCCTTTCTCACGCTCGGCATCGCACTCGGCTCGTGGTGGGCCTATTACGAGCTGGGCTGGGGCGGCTGGTGGTTCTGGGATCCGGTCGAGAACGCATCGTTCATGCCCTGGCTCGTCGGCACCGCACTGATCCACTCGCAGGCAGTCACGGAAAAACGCGGCTCGTTCCGCGCATGGACGCTGCTGCTAGCGATCGCCGCGTTCTCGCTGTCGCTGCTCGGCACCTTCCTTGTGCGCTCCGGCGTGCTGACATCGGTGCATTCGTTCGCTAGTGATCCGCAGCGCGGCCTGTTCGTGCTGGCCTTTCTCGTGATCGTGGTCGGCGGCTCGCTGGTGATCTACGCGCTGCGTGCACCGAAGGTCGCCGGCGGCGAACCGTTCGCCGGGGTGAGCCGCGACACGCTACTGCTGCTCAACAACCTGCTGTTTTCGATCGCCGCGCTGATGGTGTTGCTTGGCACGCTGTTCCCGCTGCTCGGCGAAGCGCTCGATGCGGGCCGCATCTCGGTCGGACCGCCGTATTTCGGCTTCATGTTCGCGCTGCTGATGGCGCCGGTCGTGCTGCTGCTGCCGTTCGGGCCGTTCCTGAAATGGCGCCAGGCCAATCTCGGCGCCGCGCTGCGTTCGCTGCTGCCGGCGCTGGCCATTGCGCTGCTTGCCGCAGCGCTGGCCTGGCTGCTGGTCGGTGGCCTGCCGTTCAAGGCGGTCGCGGGCGTCGGGCTGGGGCTCTGGGTCGGCATCGGCATCGTGCTGTACGCGCTGTCGCGCTGGCGCCATGCGCCCCCGGGACGCCGCTTCACGCCCGAGATGCTCGGCATGGTCTGCGCGCACTTCGGCGTCGGCGTGTTCGTCGCAGGCGTGCTACTGACCGAGGCCACCGGCATCGAACGCGATCTGCGTTTCGCACCCGGCGAAAGCGTGCATATCGGCACCTATGATTTCCGCTTCGACGGCGCGCGCCACGCGCAGGGGCCGAACTACGAGGCCGATGCCGGCACCGTCGTGGTCAGCCG
>JAAFHE010000379.1 GCA_013298265.1 Lysobacterales bacterium
GCCTCCGCCAAGGAAGACGCCGTCCCAGGCGCCATAGGCAAGCACGAGATCGCCGGCAATAGCGCCGAGGATTTCGGCGAACAGGTCGACCGCGCGCAGGGCCTGCGCGTCGCTGGCATCGGTCGCGCCCTGCATGACCTGCTCGGGTGTCGTCGCGTGCTTCGGTGCGGCGGCGATTTCGCAGACCGCGCCATAAAGATTCACCAGCCCGCTGCCGCAGATCAGGCGTTCGTTGGATACACGGCCGAAGTCGCGGCGCAGGCTGTTGAGCACGGCGATTTCCTCGTCGGTGCCTGGCGCGAAACTCAGATGGCCGCCTTCGGTCTCGAGCACGGTGACGCGGCCCTCGCGCAGCAGCAGCGCGCCGACGCCCAGACCTGTGCCCGGTCCGACGACCGCGACGCAGCGATCGCGCCGGCCATCGAGTTCGGGCGCCTCCGGCGTGCCAAGGCATTCGAGATCCTGCGCCCGCAGCAGCGGCAGGCAGCGGCTCTGCGCGGCGAAGTCGTTGACCAGCCGCACCGATGCGAGGCTGAGCTGCTGGGCGACTGTGCTCGCTGATACGGTCCACGGCAGGTTGGTGATCTTCACTTCGCCCGCGTCGACGCGGCCGGCTATCGCGAACACCGCCTGACTCGGTCGCGCACCGATTTCGTCCAGATAGCGCGCTGCCGCCTCGCTGAGGCTCGAATGCTCGGCCGCGCGATAGCGGCGCACGCTGTCGGATCTCAGCGGTACCTCGGCCGACTCGCACAGGGCGAAGCGTAGGTTGGTGCCGCCGATGTCGGCGAGCAGGATCAGGTTGGCATCGGGCATGGCCGGTTCCGTCGGTCGAGATCGGCAAGCATAGCTTTCAAGCACTCCCCTTCAAGAGGGGGAAGGACGATGGTCTAGCCCCGCAGGTTGTCATCGTCCTGAACGCCCGGTGGGCCGGAGCGCAACCAAGCCGCACGGAAGTCCTGCTTGTCGAGTGGATCAGCTACCGATCCAGCACCGCCCCATTGCTCGCGATGATCTCGTCATAGAGCTGCGCCGGATTTCAGCGTGCCTTACTGTGTCGCGAAATCGACGTGGATCATCGGCCTGCGCCTCAAGGGCACGCCGCGTGCACCGGTCGGGCGCCGCGTCGCGCAGTGCTGCGCCGGGACTCACCGGCGTGTCCGCACGGTTCAGTCGTCCTGCAGCGACTGCAGCCGTTCGCGGGAGCGATCCCACAGCCGCTGCACCGTTCGCAACGGCAGGCGCAGGGCTTCGGCGATCTCCACTTCGCTCAGGCCGCCGAAGATGCGGCCGTCGAGGACGTGGACCAGGCGTTCATCCTCGCGGCCAAACTCCTCGAGCACGGCGTCGAGGCTGAGCAGTTCGGCGGCCTCGCGCAGCGCCTCGTCCGTGGCCGGATCGGATGCGTCGGCGTGACGACTGGCGATGCGTTCGCGCGCATGGCTGACGAGGATCTGGCGCACGGCGCGACCGGCGAGGGCCAGAAAATGGGAACGGTTGACGACGGCGCGGTCGCCGATCTCGCCGGCGATGCGCTCGTAGCACTCGCGCACCAGCGCCGGCGCATCCAGCGTATCGGGCAGGCCGGAGGTACTGGCGCAGCGCGCGAGGCGCAGCAGGTCGTCATGCAGCAGGGCGACCACGCGTTCCCACGCGGCCCGGTCGCCGGCGTGGGCTTGCTCCAGCAGCGGAGTGATTTCGCTCACTGCGGGTTTCCTGGTCGGATGATGTCGCTGCCCTCAAGCCGGTTACGCGTCGTGACGCGGTCTCCCATTTCGCGCTCAGCCGCGATCGGTGAACGGGAGCAGGCGCTTCCAGCTCTGCCGTTTCGGCGGGTACTGGCCCTTGAGGTACTGATGATCGGGGTAGTTGAGCTCAAGCACGCGGCGCGTGTCGGCGCTGAGCTGCTCCTGGCCGAGGCGGGCATAGGCTTCGGTCATGATCGCCAGCGCGTCGCCGGCCTGCGGCGTGCGCTGATAGGTCTCGACGACTTTCTCGGCGCGGTTTGCTGCGGCCACGTAGGCTTTCTGGCGCAGATAGAACAGGGCAACACCGATTTCGGCCTGGGCCATGTTGTTGCGCAGGTAGATCATGCGCTGGCGTCCGTCGCCGGCGTAGCGGCTGTCCGGGTAGCGCTTGACCATTTCGCCGAAATCCTCGAAGGACTGCAGCGCATAGGCCTGGTCGCGCTTGGTCTCGTCGCGGTTGATGTAGCGCTCGAGCAGGCCGTCGGAGCGGGCGAAGTTGATCAGTCCGCGCAGGTAGAAGGCGTAGTCGATGTGCTTGTGCGTGGGGTAGGTCTTGATGAAACGGTTGACCGCCGAGTACGCCTCTTCTTCCTTGTGGTCCTTGAACTGGGCATAGGCCAGTTCGAGTTGCGCCTGTTCGGTATAGGCACCGAACGGAAAGCGCGCGACGAGGCGTTCATAGGTGCGGGCGGCGCGTTCGAGATTGCCGTTCTGCAGGGCTTCCTTGGCCAGGGCATAGACCTGGTCGACCGGTAGGGTTTCGACCGGGTCGGTCTTCTTGCCATCGCGCGAGCAGGCGCCGAGGCTCAGCAACGCAGCAAAAAAAACCAGTCGGATCAGCAGGGAAACTCGCATGGGACGGCCACGCTCTGCGAAAATGCGGGCCGCGATCATAGCCCAAAGAGTTCCGCCTCGCCCCGGCCAGGCCAAATCCCCGATGAATGACTCCGTAAAGCCTCAGACCCTGGAAGTCCCGCTGGACCAGGCCGGCCGCCGCTTCGACCAGGTATTGGCCGAGCTGTTTCCCGATTATTCGCGCTCGCGCCTGACCGCCTGGATCAAATCCGGGGACGCCCTGCTCGACGGCGCTCCAGCCGCACCCCGACAGATCCTCAAGGGCGGCGAGACCGTCAGCGTCGTGGCCATAGCCTCGCAGGAGGTGCCGCTGGCCCCCGAGGACATTCATCTGGATATCCGCTACGAGGACGCCGACGTCCTCGTGATCAACAAGCCGGTCGGCCTCGTCGTGCACCCCGGCGCCGGCAATCCGGCCGGCACCCTGCAGAACGCGTTGCTGCACTACGACGCGAAACTCGTCGAGATCCCGCGCGCCGGCATCGTGCATCGCCTGGACAAGGACACGTCGGGGCTGATGGTCGTGGCGCGCACGCTGCGCGCGCATACGGCGCTGGTCGAGCAATTGTCCGAACGCGCCATGCACCGCCAGTACGAAGCGCTGGTCATGGGGCCGATGATCTCCGGCGGTTCGGTCGATGCACCGATCGGCCGGCATCCCAAGGACCGCGTCAAGCAGGCCGTCATCGACGAACCGGCCGGCCGGCCGGCCGTGACCCACTACCGCGTCCGCGAGCGCTTCCGCGCACACACCCTGGTGCAATGCAATCTCGAGACCGGCCGCACCCACCAGATCCGCGTGCACATGGCGCATATCCGTCATCCGCTGGTCGCCGACACGCTCTACGGCGGCGGCCTGCGCCTGCCCAAGGGCGCGACGCCGGAGCTGACCGAGGTGCTGCGCGCGTTCAAGCGTCAGGCCCTGCACGCGGAAAAGCTGGAGTTTGCCCACCCGGCCGGCGGCAGGACGATCTCGGTCGAGGCCGAGCGCCCGGACGATCTGGCCGGCCTGATCGAGGCGCTGCGCGGCGACACCAAGGTCAACGGCGAAGCCGATAACGCGCGGTCGCGGCGCTGAGCCCATGACGCGCATCGCAGCGGGTATGGCCGCGACGGACTCGGGGCCGCTGTTCCCCGAGGTGCCGCTGGCGCCCGGCGTGACCGCGCTCGTGACGACACGGCACCTGACCGGCGCGTCGCCGTCGCCGTTCGATGACTGCAATCTCGGTTCGCGCTGCGGCGATGCGCCGGCCAACGTCGCCGCCAATCGCGCGGCGCTGCACGCAGCGCTGGACTTGCCGTCGGAGCCGGTGTGGCTGCGTCAGGTGCACGGGACCGCGGTCCACGTCCTTGACGCACCCGGCGATCCGGCGCGCGATCACCACGACGATCCGGTCGCCGATGCGGCCTATACCAACCGGCCTGGACTGGTCTGCGCGGTGCAGACGGCCGATTGCCTGCCGCTGCTGATCGCCAGCGCCGACGGCCGCGAGGTTGCCGCCGTGCATGCGGGCTGGCGCGGTCTGGCCGCGGGCGTCATCGAGACCACGCTGGCGAAGTTCGCTGCGCCGCCGGCCCTGTTGCGCGTCTGGCTCGGTCCGGCCATCGCGGCCTCCAGTTACGAAGTCGGCGACGAGGTCCGTGCCGCCTTTATCGTACACGATGCCTCGGCGCGACACGCCTTCACCGCGACACGGCCGGGACACTGGCTGTGCGATCTCTACGCGCTCGCGCGGCAGCGGCTGATTGCGGCCGGCGTGCGCGAGGTTTCCGGCGGCGGTTTCGACACGTTCTCCGACGACCGTTTCTATTCGCACCGGCGTGCGCGGCCGACGGGGCGGTTCGCGAGCCTGATCTGGATCGAGCCGCCCGGCGTGCGTGGGTGCGGCCCGCTGCTGCAGCAGGATGCGCGCGTCTGTGCATCGAAGTTGATCTTTCCGCTATTGCTCAATAGTGCATTTACGCAATTGCCGGCAACCGTGCAGGCGCTGCACCTGCAGCCCGGGCAGCGCCGCTACACCGGTGCGGCGACGATACGCCGCGGACGCAACTGGCTGGCGCGGCTGTGCGCCTTCGTTACCGGCATGCCGCCGGCGATGCAGCCGGCCCCGCTTTCCGTCGACATCATCGCTTCGCCCGACGGCGAGCAGTGGACGCGCAATTTCGACGGCCACCGCATGCGTTCGC
>JAAFHE010000038.1 GCA_013298265.1 Lysobacterales bacterium
CGGGTTCTGCGTCGCGAGCACGAAGAACGGCTGCGGCAGCTCGTGCGTGACGCCGGCATAGCTGACCGTGCGTTCCTGCATCGCTTCGAGCAGCGCAGCCTGGGTCTTGGGCGGCGTGCGGTTGAGTTCATCGGCGAGCAGCAGGTTCGTGAACACCGGGCCGCGCTGGAAGGTGAAATGGCGCCGGCCTGTGCCGTGATCCTCCTCGAGGATCTCGGTGCCGAGGATGTCGCTCGGCATCAGGTCCGGGGTGAACTGGATGCGATGGAAATCCAGGTGCAGCGCCTGGCCGAGACTGCGCACGAGCAGGGTCTTGCCGAGCCCCGGCACGCCTTCGAGCAGACAGTGGCCGCCGGCGAGCAGTGCCGTGAGCAACTGCTCGACGACCGCGTGCTGGCCGACGATGGCGGTGGCGATGGCTTCGCGCAGCGCGGCGAGACGGGCGAACTGGGCTTGCAGAATGTCTTCGGTCATGAGGCTCACGCGGGTTCCTTGCGGCGGCTTTTCGAGCTGCTGAGGACTACACCATCCCCACCCAACCCTCCCGCCCGTTGGGCGTTCAGGACGATGAGAACCTTCGGTTCTAAGCCATCGTCCTTCACCTCCTTGAAGGGGAGGGCTTCAGAGAGTGCGAGTCGCGAAGCGAAGGTACGGACCGAAGCCGATGCTGTGTTCCCTCCCCTTCAAGGGGAGGGCTGGGGTGGGGCTGGTGTAAAGCTGCGATGAACTGTGATTCGCCAGCGAGATTAATGAATGTGACTAACGTAATGCGCAGCGCAGAATTCATTGCGCGTCCACGCGGATTTCACGCCGTGAGCGCATACACCACGATGTTGACCGCGAACTTCGTGTTGTCCTCGGCCAGCCAGCGCTTGTTGCGCCAGTCGTAGTCCCACTCGCAGCCGTAGTCCTTGTTGCTGTAGAGAACGCCGAGGCGGCCGTTGATGCTGATGCCGCGCAGATAGTCGTGCACGAGGTCGTCGCCCCAGCCATTGAGCTCGAAGCTGGTCGCGGGCGGATCGTCGAAGCGGAAAAAACTGCTGTACAGCGGATGCTTCTTCGGCAGCTTCTGCAGCGCCTGTGGGCCGAAGATCTGCGCCATCTGTGCCTCGAAGGATTTCGCAAACAGGCCGTCGATGTCGTGGTTGCAATCGTCGACGAAGACGAAGCCGCCGTTGCGCACGTAGCGCTCGAAGTTGCGCTTCTCATCCGGATTGAACTCGACGAGCTTGTGCCCGGCGAGATAGCAGAAGCTCGCATTGAGCATGCGTGGGTCGGCCAGCGGCAGCACCTGCTCGACCGGGTCGACGCGCAGGGTCGTGTACTGGATCAGCGCATCGATAACGTTGGAAGGCATGCGCTGGTCCACGTCCCAGTCGCCGGATTCGTACATCAGCCGGGTGAAGCGGAAGTCATAGCTTTTCGCTTGCGCCTGCAGTCGCGGCGCGACGAGCGCGCCGGCGCCGGCGGCGCATAGCAGGCGGAGGAATTCGGAGCGGGTCATGGCAGGAAAGCGGTGGAGAGAAGTGAGAAGTGAGAGAAAGCGTTCAGTCTGCTTACTCGTTTCTCACTCCTCTCTCCCTCTCAACTGATTCTCACACCGCGTCCGACAGCGACGAGAAGGTGAAGTCGCGGATCTTCATCGGCGGGATCATCATGACGAAGGGCGATTCGTCGTCGCCGACGCGCACGGGCTTGCCGAGTTCCTCGATGTTGTTGAGCATGATCACCGGCGATTCGTTGAAGCGGAAATTCTTGATCGGATATTTGATCTCACCGTCTTCGACGTAGAAGGTGCCGTCGCGCGTGAGTCCGGTCAGCAGCACGGTCTGCGGATCGACCATGCGGATGTACCAGGTGCGCGTGACGAGGATGCCCTTCCTGGTGCTCTTGACCAGATCCATCGTCGACTTGTCGCCGCCGACCATGATCAGGTTGCCGGGCTGGCCCTGTGCGGTCTTCTTCTTCTGCTCGGCCCAGTAGCGCGAGTACTGCAGGTACTCGACCTTGCCCTTGCTGATGATGTTCATGCGCTCGCGCGGCAGGCCGTCGTTCTGCGCATCGAACGGCGCGACCGCGGCGTCCTTGTCCCAGGGATCGGCATAGATCGTGACGCGCTCGTCGAACAGCTTTTCGCCGACCTTGTTGCCGCCGCCCTTCTTGGACAGGAAGCTGCGGCCTTCGTCGGCCTGGCGCGCGTCGAAGCCGAACATCATGAAGGAGATCAGGCCCGAGGCCGCAGCCGGCTCCAGGATCACGGTGTACTTGCCGGGCTCCAGCGCCTTGGCGTCGGCCGAGCGCTTGGCCTTGTCGATCGCGATCGCGATCTCCTTCTTCGCATCGAATGCATCGACGTCGCGCAGGTTGCGCGCGACCCAGCCCGAGCCGCGACCATCGTCGGTGCGCACGGTGCAGGTGAAGTCCACGCCCGATGATTTCTGGTAGGCGAAATTGCCGTTGCTGTTGGCCATCGCGAAGAAGCCCTGAGTGTCGGTCAGGAAGCCTGCTGCAACCAGTTTGTCGGCCTTGCACGGTTCGATGCAGGCCGCGGCGACATCGGCGCGGTACTCCGGCGTGACACCGGCAGTCTTGGCGCTGAAGGTTTCGCTGGGCTTGTAGGTCTGCTTGCCGATGGCCGGCATGAATTCAGGATTCTCCGGCGCGAGCTTGGCCAGTTCCTCGGCGCGGCGCACGACCTTTTCCAGCGAGGCGTCGTCGAACTCGTTGATCGTTGCGGTACCCACGCGCTTGCCGAAGGCGACCTGCACACCCAGCTGCAGGTCGTCGACCGTGCCGCTGGTCGAGACGCTGTTGAGTGCGTAGCGGATATTGCCGGTGATGCTGCCGGTCAGCTGCGCGCTGCACTCGTCGGCCTTGGACAACTTGACGACTTTGTCCAGGATGGCCTTGGCTTCCTGCTCGGAAAGAATGCTCATGATCGTTTCTCCTGCGGATCAGCCGAGGCTGCGGGCGGTGTTGATGACGTTGATGCCGTTGAAGCGCGCCGTCGACGAGCCGTGCGACACCGCCGAGACCTGGCCGGGCTGGCCCTTGCCGTCGAAGAACGAGCCGCCGAGGCGGTAGTCGCTCTGGTCGCAGACCGCGACGCAGGCGTTCCAGAATTCCGGCGTGCGGATCTGGTAGGCGACATCCTCGATCATCTCGGTGACCTTGCCGTTCTTGATCTCGTAGAATAGCTGGCCGCCGAACTGCGCGTTGTAGCGCTGCTGGTCGATCGAGAACGAACCGTCGCCGACGATATAGATGCCGTTCTCGATGTCCTTGATCATGTCGGCTGGGCTGAGCTTGGCTTCGCCCGCGGCCAGCGACACGTTGGCCATGCGCTGGAACTGCACGCTGGACCAGGAATCGGCATAGCAGCAGCCCTGCGATTCCTTGAGGCCGAGGATGTGCGCCTGGTCGCGAATGACCTGGTAGTTGACGAGCTTGCCCTTGCTGACGAGGTCCCAGCGCTGGGTCTTGACGCCTTCGTCGTCGTAGCCGACTGCGCCGAGCGAGGTCGGCTGGATCTTGTCGGCGAACAGCGTGACCTTGTCGCTGCCGTACTGGAATTTCTCTTTCCACTTGTCCAGCGTGGCGAAGCTGGTGCCGGCGTAGTTGGCCTCATAGCCGAGCACGCGGTCGAGTTCCAGCGGATGGCCGACCGATTCGTGGATCGTCAGCCACAGATGCGACGGATCGAGCATGAGGTCGTACTTGCCCGGCTTGACCGAACGCGCCTTGAGCTTTTCCTGGGCCTGCTTGGCCGCGGCGACCGCGTCGGCGACCATGTCGTAGGAATTGTTGTAGACCACCGCGCCGCCGGGCAGCTCGACCTTGTCGGCGGCCTTGGGCTCGAGATATTCGTAGCCCATGCCGCGCGGATCGGACAGGCCCTGGCGGACACGGAACTTGCCGCTGGCCTTGTCCACCGCGGTGACCGTCATCGGCGCCCAGATGCGGTGCACGTCCTGGTCGATGTACGAGCCGTCGGTCGAGGCGAAATACTTCTGCTCGTTGACTAGGAACAGCGTGGAGTTGACGAAGCTCGCGCCGGCCTTCATCGCGGCGGCGTTGACGCTGAGCAGCAGTTCGACCTTTTCCTTGATCGGCACGGCCATCGCGTTGCGGACGATCGGCGTCTTCCAGGACACCTCGCCGGCGCCCTTGACCGGGGCCAGCTCGACCGGCTTGGCCTGCAGCCGCGAGTTGGCCTTGGCGATGCTGACGGCCTGACGCGCAGCCTTGGCGACGGATTCGGGGGTGGCGATGCTGGTGGCGGCGAAGCCCCAGGTGCCGTTGGCGATCACGCGGACGCCGACGCCCGCGGATTCGGTGTTGACGACGTTCTCGACGCGGTCCTCGCGCGTGACGACGAACTGGTTCAGGTAGCGGCCGATGCGCACGTCGCAGTAGCTCGCGCCACTGCTCCTGGCGGCCTCCAGGGCTGCGTCGGCGAGCTTCTTCTTGCTCGCGACGTCGACGCTGCTCAGCAGCTCTTCGGCGGCGATCGCGCGGCCGTATACGGGAAGCAGCAGCGCGCCGACACCGGCACCGGCGAACTGCAGGAAATCTCGTCTGTCCATATTCACTCTCCGAATGGGCGCAGCTTGGATGGGCGGCGGCGCGCAAAGGTTGAGTGCGCGCACAGACGCCGGGAACCCGATCTTCGGTCAGCGGTCGCGGTGCTGTCCCGTGGCGAACGGCATGGTATGGGGCGACCGGTCGTGCGCATTGGCGGCGGCGGGCGCTACTGCCACCGACGGATGGCTTGCGGGTTGCAAGCGTTGCGGCGCCTGGTCCGGGCAGTCCGGGCAGGCGGCCGAACGCTCGCGCGGCGAGCGTTCGGCCCGGAGGCAGTCAGCAGGACGCCCGAGCCGTCCTGCGGGATGCCTGTCCCGTGTTGCTCAGAACTCGAACGACGCGCCGGCGTAGTAGTTGCGCGCCAGGCCCGGTTCGATGCCGTTGGAGAACACGCGGCTGTAGTACTTGTGGTCCATGAGGTTGGAGACGCCGGCCAGCAGGCGCACCTTCTGTGTGACCCAGTAGTCGCCGCTGAGGTCAGCCACCGTGTACTGCGGCACCTTGGCCGGGATGAAGCGCGCGGGATCGGTCGGGAACGCGGGCTGGTTGGAGTCCTGGAAATACTGGCTCGCCACCGAGAGCCACGACAGCGCGACCTTGTAGTGATGATCCTCGCGCCAGTTCAGGCCGGCTCGGGCGAGATAGCGCGGCGAGAACGCGGGCTTGTTGCCGAGGTTGGCCGCATTGCGCGTGGCCGTGAACTCGGCATCGAGCAGCGACACATTGGCGAATACCGAGAAGTGGCGCCGGGTCTGCGGATCGCGCGCGGCGAGGAAGTCGTAGTCGACCTGGCCTTCAAAGCCACGATGGCGCGTGTCACCGGTGTTCACGTTGATCGTGTTGTTCGCCGGCGCGCCGGGGCCGGCCGGCCGGCTTTCGATACGGTCCCTGACGTTCACCTGGAACAGACTGACGTCATAGAACAGACCGTCGGCCGGATTGCCGTGCACGCCCGCCTCGAACGACAGGACGTGGGTCGGATCCGGGTCGTTGAGTTCGCCGGCCGCGGTATTGCCGAACGGCGAGCCGATATCGAAGTAGCGCACCGGTCGCCAGCCCTGCGAGACGTTGAAATAAGTCTCGTTGAGATGACCGAAGTCGTTGCCGAAGCCCAGGCCGAACAGCGGCACGTTGTGCGTGACCGAGCGGTCGACGAGGTCGCGCGTGAGGTTCGGCGGCTTGATCGACTCGTCGACGTCGACCTTCTCATGCTCCAGGCGTACAGACGGAACCAGGTGCCACTTGCCCCAGCGGAACACGTTCTCGGCGAACACTGCGGCGTAGTCGGTGGAGCGCTCGTGGTGCAGGCGCGCGCAGTTGACCTGGGCCGGCGTCAGGCAGGCTGGCGTGAAGCGCTCGCTGCGCGGCACGCTGAGGTTGCTCGCGGTCCATTGGCGGAACGGCGCATCCGAGTGATAGCCGGTGAAGCCCACGGTCAGCGCATTGCCGCGGGACCAGCGGTGCAGCAGGCGCGCGTCGATGCCGCCGTAGCGGAACACATCGTCCTGCAGCTGCGCGCTGGTCGGTGGCGGCTGCGGCGCGACGAATCCGGCTTCCGAGCGCGAGGCCAGGTTCTGATAGCCGCTCCATGCCTTCGCGACGAGCCGAGTGCGCTCGTCGAACGTGCGTTCGTGGGTCAGGCTCAGCTGGTAGCGCTCGGTCCATAGGCGCGCGTCCGGCGTCGTGGTCGTGTCCTCGTCGCGCTGGAACACGGAATAGCTCATCTTGCCGGGATCGCCGGTTTCCAGGTCGTAGCCATGGAAGTCCACCGCCCAGTAGGCGGCGGCATCGGGGCGGTAGCCTAGATGGAAGTCCGCGCCGGCGAGATCGGAGTCGCCGTTGTTGCGCTGGCCGTCGCCGCGGCGATAGTGCGCGTCTGCGAGATAGTCCCACTTGCCCGAGGTGCCGGACAGCGTGTTGAAGGTCGCGAACAGACCGTTCGTGCCGACGACGTTCTCGCTGTAGCCGGCCAGCTCGCGGTCCGCCACGGGCTTGCGGCTCACCAGATTGATCGTCGGCGGCGGTTCCGGTCCGTACAGCAGCGAGCTGCCGCCGCGGATGGACTGCACCGTCGCGATCGTCTGCGGCAGCGGAAACGAGTAGATGGTCGGATAGCCGATCCAGTCGGCCTGCAGCGGAATGCCGATCAGCAGTGCCGCGGTCGCGGTGCACAACTCTCGTTTCATGATTTCCCCCCTGACTAAGCGTGAAACATCGGCTTGCAGCATCGACATTCTGGCTGATCGGGGAATTGCGGAAACGGCTTTGCGGCTTAGGCCTATGGGCTTATTCGAATGCTCACCGGCTAAGTCCTTAAGCGGATGTGCGCGATGAGCCATGGTGTTCGCGATGGCCGGCGATCCAGGTCTCGTGCACGGTCCAGGCCTCGTCAATGACGACGAAGTCGGCGGCATAGCCCGCGGCGATGCGGCCGTGGCTTGAGCCCAGGCCGAGGAATTCGGCCGGCCAGGTCGAGGCCATGCGCGCGGCTTCTTCCAGCGGCAGGCCCAGCTGCTCGACCGCGTGGCGGACGGCGCTGATCATGTCCAGCGCCGAGCCGGCCAGCGCGCCCTGCTCGTTGACGCACTGGCCGTCGCGCAGCAGCACGCGCTGGCCGGCCAGTGTGTATTCGCCGCGTAGGCCGCCGACCGGCGGCATGGCGTCGGTGACGAGGAAGATGCGTCCGCGGGGCTTGGCGCGGATCGCCGTGCGCAGGCTGGCCGGGTGGACGTGATGGCCGTCGGCGATGATCCCGCACCAGCTGTCGCGGTGATCCAGTGCCGCGCCGACCGCGCCGGGTTCGCGCCCGGTCAGCGGCGTCATCGCATTGAACAGGTGCGTGACGCCGCGCACACCCCGGTCGAAGGCGTGCATGAGCTGGTCATAGCTGGCCGCGGTATGGCCGGCGGCGACGATGACGCCGCGCGCGACCAGATCCTGCAGCGCAGCGTCGGAAACCTGCTCCGGCGCCAGCGTCAGCAGCGTCACGCCGCCGCGCAGCGAGGCGGCCAGTGCTACATCGGGCGCTTCTGGACTATGGAACTTTGCCGCATCGTGTGCGCCCTTGCGCTGCGGCGCGAGATACGGGCCCTCCAGGTGGATGCCGAGCACGCCCGGCACGCGCTGCGTGATTGCGTCTTCGGTCGCGGCGATCGCCGCGGCCATGGTTTCGCGCGAATCGCTGATCAGGGTGGGCAGGAAGCCGGTCGTGCCGTAGCGCCGGTGCGCTGCGCCAATGCGGCGAATCGTGGCCACGCTCGGCGCGTCGTTGAACAGCACGTCGCCGCCGCCGTTGACCTGGCAGTCGATGAAGCCGGGCAGCAGGTAGCGGCCGTGCAAGTCGAGTGCGCTGGCGGACACGGCGCGCGGATCGTGCCGCGCGACGACGTCGGTGATACGCGTGCCGTCGACCAGCACGGCGAGGTCGTCGCGCAGCCCATCGTCGGCAAGCACGCGGGCATTGACGAGGGCAACGGTCATCAGACGGTTTCCGTGACTTTGTTCAAGTGTGGCGGCAGGTCCGGATTGTGCCCGCGGCGCAGCGCGAGCGCGTTGCAGGCGCGGTAGAAGCTCTGTACATGCAGCAGCGGCGCGCAGACCGGATGCACCGCCTCGACTAGCGGCAGCGTGCATCCCGCCGGATCACCGGGGGCGGCGACGAAAACCTGCGCGCCGCGCGCGCGGAACTCCGCGGCGGCGGCGAGCGTGCCGGCCTGGGTGCCGTCGTCCTGGGCGAACACCAGCAGCGGGAAGCCGCGGCCGATCAGCGCCATCGGGCCATGCCTGACCTCGGCTGCGCTGAACGCCTCCGCATGCAGGCCGCTGGTTTCCTTGAACTTGAGCGCGGCTTCCTGCGCTGCGCCGAGGCCCAGGCCGCGGCCGAGCACGAACAGGTTGTGCGCCTCGGCGAGCCCGTCGGTCAGCGCTGACCAGTCAAGCCCCCAACTGCGCTGCAATGCACCGGGCAGCGCGGCCAGCGCCTGGTCGAGTTCAGGCGAGCGGCTCCAGCACGCGGCGAGCTGGACCAGTGCAGACAACGTACACAAATAGCTTTTTGTCGCCGCAACGCTGCGCTCCGGTCCGGCGCGCAGCGCGATAACGTCGTGGGCGACGCCGGCGAGCGGTGAATCCTCGGTATTGACCAGGGCCAGCACCTGCGCGCCGGCATCGCGCGCCGCCTGCGCGTTGCGCACGAGGTCGGGGCTCTTGCCGGATTGCGAGATCGCGACGAACAGCGCCGCATCAAGCTGCAGCGGCGCGGCATAGACCGAACTCACCGACGGCGAGGCCGACGCGGTGCACAGACCGAGCTGGGTTTCGAACAGGTACTTCGCAAACGTGGCGGCGTGATCGGAACTGCCGCGCGCGCAGGTCACGATGAAGCGCGGCGGCTTCGCGCGCAGGCGAGCAGCCAGTTTCGCGATCGTCGCCGCGTTGGCATCAAGCTGCGCGCCGATCAGCGCAGCGGCGCTGTGCGCCTCGCGGAACATCAGGGTGGATTCGGCGTTGGGCAGGTCAGTCATGGGGAAAAGAAGCTCGCTAAAAGTCGGAGGACGCTACAAAGCGAAAGTGCTCTCGCAGCTCAGCCGGTAAGTTCTGCCACAAAGTCGTACATGTCGCCGCGGTACCACGAGCAGGTGAATTCGACGACACGGCCGTCGTCGAGAAAGCTGCGCCGTTCGATCAGCAGTCCCGCAGCACCGACGGCGACGTCGAGCTGGCGCGCCTGATCGGCGTCGAAGTTGATCGCGCGCAGGCGTTGCAGCGCGCGCTGTGGACGCAGGTCGAGGCTGTCCAGCGTCTCGTACAGCGAGTTCACGACGAGGTCGGGATCGGGCAGCAGGTTCAGCGGCACGGCGGTGCGCTCGATCGCGAGCGGCTGTTCGCCCGCATAGCGCAGTCGATGCAGCCGCGCGACGCGCGCGCCGGGCGACAGCGACAGTGCCATGGCTTCCTGCGGCGTGACCTCGCCGCTGCCGCGGCTCAGGAACACCGAGCGCGGATTCATGCCGCGCGCGCGCAGGTCGTCGGTGAAACTGGTCAGGCGCGAGAACGACTTGACGATGCGCCCTGCGACGAACGTGCCGGCGCCCTGGCGCTGGATCAGCACGTCGTCGGCGACGAGGCCGGCGATGGCCTTGCGCACGGTGACGCGCGACAGCGCGAGCTGCTGACTCAGATCACGCTCGCTCGGCAGCGCCGAGCCCGGCGGCAGCTCGCCGGTCGCGATCGCGCGCTCGATCAGGTTGCGCACGCGCATCCACGCGAGTTCACGGTGTGTGGCTTTCTCGCGGCCGAGCTGACGCCAGATCTTGAGCAGGGGAGTGGGCATGGGTCGAGACAATACCAGTCAGATACCAGAAACGCAAAGCGGGTGCTGAGTGGTATTGGGTTGGGAAGTGCGTGCGTGTGCCGGGTGCGGAGCAAGGCGGGCTCGGGAGCGCGCACTGAAACGGGCTCGGCGTGAAGTCCGCGCTTGCACCATCCCCACCCAACCCTCCCCTTGAAGGGGAGGGCTGTCCCGGCGCGCCGAAAATCGCGCTTGCGCTCGTCCCTGAGCAAGCTGTTCTGACGACGCGGTGCGCCTGCGCATGTTCGACGCTGGCGCGAAACGTCCTGCCAGCCCCGATACTGAGCCCTCCCCTTCAAGGGGAGGGTTGGGTGGGGATGGTGTTGCCCCGTTCGTCACGCTACTGCGCCATAAGATGCGCGTATTCGTTGCGGAAAACGCGTTTTCTGCCTGAATGGGGTAGGCAGCCGCCCCGCGACCGCAGTGTGGTCGGTAGCGTGCCGGCGCGACCCATGGCCAGCGTCCTGCATAGCTGCTGACCGCTCGCCCCAGGTCGAAGTGGCGACGGTGTCGCACGCGCCTCAGCACGCAAATACCGACCCGCGCCACGATACCGCCAGCCACGGTCGCCGCCGCCCTCGGCTCGGTATCTGCGGCTCTGGTCCATAACGCCTTCGCACCCCGTCACATGACCGTCCGATCGGCCGGGGCATCATCGGATCACCCATCGCCGCAACCGTTCAGGACTTTGCGCGGTGGTATTTCAGTGGTATTGTTTTTGCCGACCGAGACCAGGAGTGTCAAGTGACCGCGCATGCCAGCCACGTCGACCCGTTCGATCTCGTGATCTTCGGCGGCACCGGTGATCTCGCCGTGCGCAAGCTGTTGCCGGCCTTGTATCACCGTTATGCCGATGGGCAGATCCAGCCGGGCAGCCGCCTCGTCGGCGTCGCGCGCGATGCGCTGTCGGACGCCGGATACCACGAGCGGGTCCGCGAGGCAGTCCTCAAATCCCTCGGCAGCGACCTGCCCGAAGACACCTTGCAGGGCTTCCTCGGCCTGATCGCCTACCACGCCCTCGATGCGCGCAAGGATGGCGGCTGGAACGAGTTCGCCGCTGCGATGAAGGCTGTGCCCGATCGCGTCTGCGTGTTCTATCTTGCGACCAGTCCCGAGATCTTCGTACCGATCTGCGAGCGCCTGCGTGAGCTCGGGCTCAACCACGCCCGGGCGCGCGTCGTGGTCGAAAAGCCCATCGGGCGCGATCTCAAATCCGCCACGGCGATCAACGACGCACTCGGGCGCTGCTTTGCCGAGCAGCAGACCTTCCGCATTGACCACTACCTCGGCAAGGAAACCGTGCAGAACCTCGTCGCGCTGCGCTTCGGCAATGCGCTGTTCGAGCCGCTGTGGAACGCCGGGCACATCGACCATGTGCAGATCACCGTCGCCGAGACCATTGGTGTCGAGTGGCGTGCCGCGTTCTACGACGGCGCCGGCGCGCTGCGCGACATGGTGCAGAACCACTTGCTGCAGCTACTCTGCCTCGTCGCGATGGAGCCGCCCGCATCGCTCGCGCCGGACGCGATCCGCGACGAGAAACTCAAGGTGCTGCGCGCGCTGAAACCCATCGACGAATCCAACGCGGCGCAATGTTCGGTGCGCGGCCAGTATCGCGCCGGCGCGTCCAACGGCGGCGCCGTGCCGGGCTATCTCGACGAGATCGGCCGGCCCGACTCGCGCACCGAAACCTTCGTCGCGCTCAAGGCCGAACTGCGCACCTGGCGTTGGGCCGGCGTGCCGTTCTACCTGCGCACCGGCAAGCGACTGCCCGAGCGCGTGTCGGAAATCGTCATCACCTTCCGGGCGATTCCGCATTCGATCTTCGGCGAGCACGCCGGGCCGATCTCGCCGAACAAGCTCGTGCTGCGTCTGCAGCCTGACGAAGGCGTGAAGCTCTGGCTCATGAACAAATACCCCGGCCCCGGTGGCCTGCGCCTGCGCCGTGTCGCGCTGGACATGAGCTTTGCCGCCGCCTTCGGTGTGCGCAATCCGGACGCCTACGAGCGCCTGCTCATGGACGTGGTGCGCGGCAATCCGACCCTGTTCATGCGCCGCGACGAAGTCGAGGCGGCATGGGGCTGGGCCGATCCGATCCTGGCGGCCTGGGAGGCCGGCAATGAAGCGCCGCGCGGCTACACCGCCGGCACCTGGGGCCCCAGCGCGGCGGTCGCGCTGATCGAACGTGACGGAAGAACCTGGCATGAAGATGCACCTTGAAGCCTTGCGCGAGCCGCCGATGCGCCGCCGCGACCTGCACGCCAACCTCATCGAGCACGCCTACGCTGACGGCGCGAGCCTCGCGCGCGCACTCGCCGCAGCGGTGGCCTGCGATCTGCGCGACGCGATCCTGACGCGCGGTATCGGTTTGCTGGCGGTATCCGGCGGCAGCACGCCGCGGCGCTTCCTCAGCGAGCTCGGACGCCTGCGCCTGGACTGGTCACGCGTAGTCGTGACGCTGGTCGACGAGCGCTGGGTCACGCCCGACGACGCACGTTCCAACGCACGCCTGCTGCGCGAAACCCTGTTCGCCGGTGCCGCCGCCGCCGCCCGCTTCGAACCGCTGTTCGAGCCGGCGCGCGATCCGGCCGCAGCGCTCGCGCGCATCGCGCGGCGCATCG
>JAAFHE010000380.1 GCA_013298265.1 Lysobacterales bacterium
TCATAGACCTTGCGCAAGGCCGGCGCCATCTTGTTGACCAGGGTGCCGGCGACGATCATCACGTCGGACTGGCGCGGGCTGGGACGGAACACGACACCATAGCGGTCCAGATCCAGGCGCGAGGCGCCCGCATGCATCATCTCGACGGCGCAGCAGGCCAAGCCAAATGTCATCGGCCACATCGAGCCGGTGCGCGCCCAGTTGATCAGTGCATCGGCGGAGGTGATCGCGAAACCGCGCTCGATCAGCGGGTTGTCGCCGTCAGGCCGCAGGATGTCGTCGACGGTGGAGACCGGAACCGGGTTGTGCATGACCCGGCTGAGGCTGTCGGTCATTCCCATTCCAGCGCTCCCTTCTTCCAGACATAGACGAAGCCGACGACGAGCAAGGCCAGGAACAGACCCATTTCGATCAACGCGACGAGGCCGATCTGCTTAAAGACAACCGCCCAGGGAAACAGGAAGGCGATTTCCAGATCGAAAATGATGAACAGGATGGCGATCAGGTAATAGCGCACGTCAAATTTCATGCGCGCGTCTTCGAAGGCTTCGAAGCCGCACTCGTACGCGGATCGCTTTCGCGTGTCGGGACACCTGGGCCCCAGTACGGTGCCGACCGCCAGCAGAATCAGGCCAAGGCCAGTTGCGGCGACAAGAAAGAGCAGGATGGGCCAATATTCGGCAAGCACGAGTCGGTGAACCTCCGCATCGGTAAACGATGCATCAGCGGCCGCGCGCAGTGTGCTGAATCCCGCACGACCGTAACTAGATTGGTGCCCAAAGGGGGACTCGAACCCCCACGACCTAAGTCGCTACCACCTCAAGGTAGTGCGTCTACCAATTCCGCCATCTGGGCAATGTGTTCCAACTAGTTCTTCTTCGACTCGTCCGCCTTGGCTTCGGTCTTGCCGTCACTCTTCGGAGCATCGGCAGGAGTAGCGGGCTGGGGCGCCACGGGTACATCGGCAGCTACCGGGGCCGGTACCGACGCCTGTGGTACATCGCCGGCCGGCGGTGCAACCTCAGGAGTCTTCGCGGGAGCAGCAGGCACTTCGGTACCGGACATGAGACCCAGATCGGCTTGCGGCTTGGGAGCCGTGCCGCCGCCCAGATACATGCCCATGCCCAGACTGAGCAGGAAGAACAAACCGGCAAGAACCGCAGTAGCCCGCGACAGGAAATTCGCCGATCCGCGCGCACCGAACACCGTGGCCGACGCACCCGAGCCGAAGCCCGAACCCGCATCTGCACCGGCGCCGCGCTGCAGCAGAATCAGCGCCACCATCGCTACTGCGACCAAAATGTAGAACACGTTGAAGATGGTAAGCAGCATCTCGACTCAGCCTGGGCGCGCCTGAAGCGCGGCCTCACAAATCTTGAGGAAATCGGCCGCGACCAGTGAGGCGCCGCCGATCAATCCACCGTCCACATCTGCCTGAGCGAACAGCTCGACGGCGTTGGCCGGTTTGACACTACCGCCATAAAGTATGCGCAGCAAGTTGGCGAGTGTAGCATCGTGAATTGCGAATTGGCTACGGATAAACGCATGTACTGCCTGCGCCTGTTCCGCGCTCGCCGTGCGTCCCGTACCAATGGCCCAGACCGGCTCGTAGGCGACCACGGCATTTGCAAAGGCGGCTATACCGCAAGCCTGGATTATCGCCGCGATCTGAGCGCCGACAACGGCTTCGGTCTCGCCGGCATCTCGCTGTTCCAGCGTCTCGCCTACGCAGAGCACCGGAACCAGTCCCGCCGCCTGGGCCTGGCCGAACTTGGCGGCGACGCGCTCGTCCGATTCCGCGTGATACTGGCGACGCTCGGAATGGCCGACCAGGGTATAGCGACAGCCGATGTCGCTAGCCATGGCTGCGGCGATCTCGCCGGTATAGGCGCCCTGAGCATGCTCGCTGACGTCCTGCACGCCGAACGCGAGCGCCGTGCCGGCGTTAGCTGCTGCCAACCCGGCTACGTAGACCGACGGCGGGAACACGACCACATCGACTCCGGCCGGCAGTCCTGCAAGGATGGCGCGCACAAGCTCCGCCGCACTCGCGGCGCTGCCGTGCATCTTCCAGTTCCCTGCCACCAGCTTGCGACGCATCGGGTTCATATCCGCGAAAGGGCGCGCAGGATAGCGACGCATCCGTAACGACGCAATGCGCCATTGCCAGTGGCCTGGGTCTCGGGTTGAATCGCGGTTCTGTCCGCGGCCCGCGCGCCGCCTTCGCGCAAGGAACCGCCATGTCCAATCCTGCCGCCCGCTGGGCGCTCGTCACCGGCGCCTCGGCCGGCATCGGCACCGCCTTCGCACGCGAACTGGCGGCCCGTGGTCAGCACCTCGTGCTTACGGCACGGCGCGAAGATCGGCTCGCCGCACTGGCCGAGGAACTGCGCCAGCGTCACACCATCCAGGTTCAGACCATCAGCACCGACCTGGCCCAAACCGATGCGAGCGAACGGCTCTGTGCCGAGCTCGAAGCCCGCGGCATCGCCGTCGACATACTGATCAACAACGCCGGCTATGGCGTCGCCGGCCAGTACCCGTCGCAACCCTGGAAGGTGCATGCGGACTTCCTGCAAGTGATGGTGACCGCCCCCTGTGAGCTGGCCTATCGTCTGCTGCCGGGCATGCAGCAGCGCGGCTACGGCCGCATTGCCAATATTGCCTCGCTGGCCGGCCATGTGCCCGGCTCCGCCGGCCACACCCTGTATGCCGCTTCCAAAGCCTTCATGATCAAGTTCTCGCAGTCGCTGGGATTGGAGAATCGCGACCGGGGCGTGAATGTCTGCGCGGTCTGCCCGGGTTTCACCTGGTCGGAGTTCCACGATGTGGTCGGCTCGCGCGAGCAGGTGTCGCGCATGCCGAAATGGATGTGGATGACGGCCGAGGAGGTCGCTCGCGAAGGCCTGGACGCTCTGGAGCGGGGCGAGATCGTGCATGTGACCGGCCGCGCCAACCGCGCGATCAAGGCCTTGGTCAAGCTGTTGCCGGACCGCTTCGCGCTGAATCTGATTCAGCGCCGCTCGAAAGATTTCCGCGTGCAGGATCCACATTGATGCGGTCAGCGGATACCGCCGCGAGCCCGGCGGCGAACCCGGCCGAGACCGCATGGCACTGGCTGCTGCTGGCCGCCTTGGTCGTGCTGCAGAGCTGGACCGCAGCCGGCATGGCCGGCACACCGGACACCCTGCGCGATCTGTATTTCGCTCAGCAGCTCGCCGCCGGCCAGCAGTGGCCACTGGCCGGGCCCGTCATTTACAACACCCTTCATCTCGGACCGGTCTGGTACTACCTGCTGGGCCTGTCCATGTGGCTGGTGCCGCATCCGCTGACCGTGCCGGTGCTCACGGCGGCCATCGCCGGGCTCAAATATCCGCTCGCCTACGTGATCGGTCGCCGCTACGGCGGCGCGCGCCTCGGCCTGCTGTTCGCGCTAGCCTTTTTTGCACCGGGCTGGTCCTCCTTCATCCTGGCCGCGATGACGCATACCACCGTCGTGGAAAGCGCGATGCTGTTCGGCCTGTGGTGCGCGCTGCTCTACCGGGACCGGCCTGGTCCGCGGCGCGCGCTGCTGCTCGGGCTCGGCGCCGCGCTGATGTTCCATGCGCATCCAACCACCCTGTTGATCGGCACCTTGCTGGTCGCCTATGCGACTGCCGCCAACGCGAGTTGGGCGGCGCGCGCGCGCGATCTGGCGCTGGTCGCCGCGGTCGGCCTGCTGAGCCTGCTGCCGATGCTGATCGAACAGGTGCTCAACGGTTTCGCCGACCTGAACACGCTCGGCAGCTACGCGGGCCGCGACCCGGCCGTGCCGACCGCCGCGCGCCTGGTTGCGATGCTGCTTAGCTTGGCCGGCTATGGCGCCGAGTACACATTGCGCTATTGGCTGGAATTGCCCGATGTGGCGCGGCGCACGCTGATGATCCTGCACCTGCTCGCGCTCGCGGCGTGCACGCTGCTGGCGCTGAGTTCGCGCTGCGGCGAGCGCCGCCGTATCGCCGCGCTGATGCTGATCCTGCTGCCGCTGCAGTCAGCCTTCGTGCTCGCGTTGCGGCCGGTCACGCCGTACTGGATGATTTTCGCGCACTTGCCGCTCGTGGCCGTGCTTGTCGCGCTCGGGCTGGAGCGGCTTTGCGAACTCGGCCGCGCCGCGCGTGCGGCCGTCGCCGCCTTGCTGTTCGTCTGGAGCACGTGGTCGGTCGCGATCTATGTGTCGCTCTCACACCCGCCGGAAGAGGCCTACATCCCGGTCGCCGAACCCGGACGGCACGGCCTCATGGACGTGATCCATCGCCTGACCAAAGGCGAGCGGCGCAACATCCTGCTGCTCGCCATGAACGACCGCTACACGATCACCACGCCGCTGTGCGAACAGACCACGCTCTACGCGCACTATGCGGAATTCATCGACCAGTCCCTCGGCGTCGGCCTGCTCGTACGCTGCGGGCGCAAGGAACAGGTGCAGATCGGCGGTCCGCCCCAGGGCCGCGCGCTGATCGGACTGCGCGACCATACCTGGGCCTTGATCGGCGCCGCGCCGCAGCAGCGCGTCGCGCACCTGGGCTATAGCGCAATCGGCCAGATACTTCACGCGGGCAGTCCCTCGCCGCCGGCGGTCGCCGGCAAGTTTCCAGCCCATCCCGATCTTCCGGTCCAGCCGCAGGACTTCGTCGTGCGCGGCGAGTCCGCGCCTGGCGAGTTCGTCGTGGTATCGCATCGCGCGGCATTTCATGAACCATTCGAAGTCGGACGCGCCAGCGCCGACGGTAAGCCACTCGAG
>JAAFHE010000381.1:0-2533 GCA_013298265.1 Lysobacterales bacterium
CGAAATTGCGCCGCAGCGACTTGGGCAGGCTGCGGATCAGTTCGGCAACCTTTTCGGCGAGCAGACCCGGCACGAGCCACTCGCAGCGCGCGGCCGGCACAGCGTTCACGTAGGCCAGCGGCAGCTGCAGACTGACGCCATCGGCCGGATCATTGGGCAGGAAACGGTATTCGAGCTTGAGCTTGTGCCCACCGACGTCGAGCCGCGTCGGATAGTCCTGCGCCGCGACGCCGGCCTGGCCGCCGAGCACATCGGCCAGTGACCAGCGCAGCGCGGCCTGTTCTTCCGGCGCGGCGCGTCGGTACCAGCCGTCCAGCGCCGCAGCCGTGCTGATGTCAGCGGGCAGCTTGCCGGCGAACCACGCGACCAGCGCCGCCTCGTCCTTGACCAGGCCGGCGCGGCGCTGCTTGGCTTCGAGCTCCTGTGCTTCGGCGAGCACGCGCGCATTGGCACGTACGAAATCGGCCTTGGCATCAATCTCGCCGCGCGCGAGCGCTTCGCGCAGAAATACTTCATGCGCAAGCGCCGGCTCCTGCGCGCCGTACTGCACCGCGCGCTTTTCCACGAGAATCAGTCCGAACAGGCTGACCTGCTCGTAGGCCATCACAGCGCCGCGCTTCCTCGACCAGTGCGCATCGCGCCAGCTGCGCTTGACCAGATGGTCGGCCTGCTGCTCGATCCACTCGGGTTCGACCCGGGCGTTGAGCATTGCGTACACTTTTTGCAAATCAATAATCTGCCCGGCCAGCAGCCATTGCGGCGGCGACTTGGCCAGGAAAGAGCCTGGAAATACCTGGAACCGGCGCTCGCGCGTACCGCGATACTGGCCGCGTTCGTCCTTGCGCCCGACCTGAGTGGGCCAGCCCGACAGCACACAGCGGTGCACCTGTTCGTAGCCCGGCGCATCGAGCAGCGGCGCCGTGGTCGCCTCGGGATCGGCCGCGGATTGCGGTGGCGTCAGATGGCCGCCGGCCAGATCCCAGCCCAGTTCCTCCGCCTGCACCAGCAGCTGGCGATGCAGCTCGCGCCATTCGCGCATGCGCAGATAGGACAGGAAGCGCGCCTGGCACCAGTCGCGCAGGCGCGCCTGGCTCAGCTCTTCGTGCGCCCCCGAATGCGCCTGCCACAGCTTGAGCACCGCGACGAAGTCCGAACGGCTGTCGGCGAACTGCGCATGCGCCTGGTCGGCCGCCTGGCGTGCATCGGCCGGCCGCTCGCGCGGATCCTGGATGCTGAGGAACGACGCGAGGATCAGCAGTTCGCGCAGCGCGCCACGCTCCTTGGCCTCGATCAGCATGCGCGCGAGCGCCACGTCGATCGGCAGCTGCGCCATCGTGCGGCCAACCGCGGTCAGGCGCTTGTGCTCGTCGATCGCGCCAAGCTCGGTCAGGCGCCGGTAGCCGTCGCCGATCGCGCGCTCCGGCGGCGCCTCGACGAACGGAAACTCATCGACCTCGCCGAGCTTGAGATTCAGCATGCGCAGGATCACGCCGGCCAGCGAGCTGCGCAGGATTTCCGGGTCGGTATAGCGCGGCCGCTGTTGAAAATCCTGCTCGCCGTACAAACGGAAGCAGACGCCCGCGGCGACACGGCCGCAGCGTCCCTTGCGCTGCTCGGCGGCGGCCTGGGAGATCGGTTCGATATGCAGGCGTTCGAGCTGGGTGCGCGGCGAATAGCGCTTCACGCGCGCCGTGCCGCTGTCGATGACGTAGCGGATGCGCGGCACCGTCAGCGAGGTTTCCGCGACGTTGGTCGCGAGCACGATACGCCGCTGCGGACCGGGCTTGAACACGCGGTCCTGATCATTGGCCGACAGTCGCGCATACAGCGGCAGCACTTCGGTGGCGCGGTACAGCCGCCGCGCGAGCGCCAGGTGCGCATCGCGGATCTCGCGTTCGCCCGGCAGGAAAATGAGCACGTCGCCGCGCGGATCTTCGGCGGTGATCTCGTCGGCGACGGCGACAATCTGCTCGGTCAGGCTCAGTTCGGCGCGATCGGGCGCCACACGTCCTTTGTCGCCGCCGCGCGCTGCGGCCGCTTCGGCGACCGGCGGGCGCCAGCGCACTTCGACCGGATAGCTGCGCCCTTCGACGCTGACCACGGGCGCATTGCCGAAGTGCGCGGCGAAGCGCGCCGTGTCGATGGTCGCCGAGGTGACGATGAGCTTGAGGTCGCGCCGCTTGACGAGCAGGCGCTTGAGGTAGCCGAGCAGGAAGTCGATGTTGAGGCTGCGCTCGTGCGCCTCGTCGAGAATGATGGTGTCGTAGTCGTTGAGCCAGGCGTCGCTCTGGGTCTCGGCGAGCAGGATGCCGTCGGTCATGAACTTGATCAGCGACTCTTCCGACACCTGGTCGTTGAAGCGCACCTGGAATCCGACGAGCTTGCCGACTTCGCTGCCCAGCTCCTGCGCCACGCGACGCGCGACACTTCGCGCAGCGATGCGGCGCGGCTGAGTGCAGCCGATGCGACCGGCGACGCCGCGGCCCGCAGCGAGGCACAGCTTGGGTAGCTGGGTGGTCTTGCCCGAACCGGT
>JAAFHE010000381.1:2543-4780 GCA_013298265.1 Lysobacterales bacterium
CGACGCGGATCTCCGGCGCGCGCGCGGCACGTGCGGCGCGGCGCGCGCGCGAGGCGGCGATGTCCGCATCAAGTCGCGCCAGCTGCTCCTCGCTGGCCTGCGCCGGGCTGTCGTTGAAACGGCGCCAGCGGCCCAGCAGGCGCGCGGCATCGCGCACCAGGACGCCGTCCAGGGCCTTGCGTTGCGCCGCCAGCCGAGCGGCGGCCGGATGCGGCGCGGGCCGGGCGGCGCCAGCCGCAGGAGGAGGATTCTTGTCAGCCATCACGGATAGGACTCGGGGCCACGCCCCAGGGAACCGGCAATCATAGCGTCTGCCTATCGCGACCATCGTCATCAACCGGTCCGGCGACGCCGCCGGCGCGCTAAAGTGTCGCGCCTGAACAACAGCACCTCTCTCAGCCGCAGGAGTCCGCACATGGGTATCGATATCGGCATTGCCAAGAAGGACCGCGAAGCGATCGCCAAGGGTCTGTCACGCCTGCTCGGCGACAGCTACACGCTTTATCTGAAGACACACGGTTTCCACTGGAACATCACCGGCACGATGTTCAACACGCTGCACCTGATGTTCGAGACGCAGTACAACGAGCTGTGGCTCTCCCTGGACCAGATCGCTGAACGCATACGCTCGCTCGACGTGATGGCGCCGGGTTCGGGCTCGCAGTTCGCGAAGCTTTCGTCGATCAAGGAAGAAACCGGCGTGCCGGAGTGGCGCGAGATGGTCAGCCAGCTCGTCGATGGCCACGAAACCGTCGCCCGCACTGCGCGCGAGCTGTTCCAGATCGCCGACAAGGCCTCCGACCAGCCCACCGCCGACCTCGCCACCCAGCGCATGCAGGCGCACGAAAAGACCGCCTGGATGTTGCGTTCGCTGCTGGCCTGAAGCGCCACGGCGCGACGGCGCAACGCCGTCGCGCTTTCAACCGCGCACGCGACGCACGAAGCGGACACATCCGTATAGCGTCCGCGATGTATCCGGCGTACTCGGCGGTTGCTGCCGCGTAGCGACATGAAATCGTCAAAAGCCCGTGCTAGCCTGCGCGATCTTTCGATGGTGGCGTCCATGCTGGACGCTTCTGTCCCGTCGCGGCGGACCAGCCGCACGTAGCGGCCGGACCGGCCCTGCGCAGCGGGAAAGCGCGGCCGCAGGCGCGGCGCGCGACGAAAGCAGGATTCCGACGCGGCCCACGGCCCGTCCGCCATCGTCCGCCAACGGCATCGCCGTCTGCCGGAACACCGTGGCGGAGCGGTCGTTTCGTCGTCGACGATGCCGGAGCCATGCATGGCCCGGGCCCATTCCAGGCACTACTTGTTCAGGGGTTCGCGTATGAAATCTGTCGTTTCACCTGCACGCTGGGCGCTCGCCCTTGCGGTATTCGGGCTTGCCGGCCCGGTCAGCGCGCAGGTCAGCCTTACCACACTGGGCTCGCCCTATACCCAGGACTTTGCCGGCCTGGCCAGCAGCGGCGCCACGAATACCGCGCTGCCAACCGGCTGGACCTTCTTCGAAACCGGTACCGGAGCAAATACCACCTACGCGGCCGACACCGGCTCCACCAATACCGGCAACACCTACAGCTACGGTCTGGCCAGCGATCCGGACCGGGCTTTCGGCACCCTGCTCAGCGGCTCCCTGACGTCGAACGTCGGCGCGCAGTTCACCAACAATACCGGTAGCACGGTCAATGACCTCGCGATCGCGTTCACCGGCGAACAATGGCGCATCGCCAACACCGCCGCCGCACGCGACGACCGCCTCGAATTCGAATACAGCCTCGACGCGACCAGCCTGAGCACGGGCACGTGGACCGCGCTGACGGCGCTGAACTTCACCAACCCGATCAAGACCGCTGCCTCCGCGGGGGCGCTGAACGGCAACCTCGTGGCCAACCGCACCGCGGTCAGCGCCTCCATCACGGGGCTGTCGATCGCCAACGGCGCCGGCTTCTGGATCCGCTGGAAAGACTTCAACGCGAGCGGCGCGGACGATGGCCTGGCGATCGACGATTTCAGCCTGACGCCGACCGGGACGATCCCGCCGCCGAACCTGACGGTCAACGACGTCAGCGTCACCGAAGGTCCGACCGGCAACACGGTGCTCGCCACCTTCACGGTAAGCCTCAGCGCACCGGCACCCACCGGCGGTGTCACCTTCGACATCGCGACGGCCGACGGCACCGCAACGGCGGCCAATGCCGACTACGTGACCCGATCACTGACCGGCCAGACCATCAGCG
>JAAFHE010000382.1 GCA_013298265.1 Lysobacterales bacterium
GCTGCCGCGGCTGTCAACGTCAGCGATCGCGTTTCGCTAGGTTTCGGGTTGTCGCGCTATGATTTCGACCTGCATAGCAATACCGGGCGCTATTTCGAGGAGCGGCCGCTGCGACTGCAGACCGCCACCCAGGACGGCGATGACCACGGCATAGGCTGGAATCTCGGCGCACGTTTCACTTTGAGCGAGAAGCTGGCCCTGGGAGTGAGCTACCGTCGCGCACCCGGATTCGACTACAGCACTCAAATCGTCGACCTCAGCGGCGACGGCAATACGCCGCTGAATCCGTCGGTACGGCGGTACGGCCCGACCGATTTCAGCTTCAACGTGCCGGATGTGTTCGGTATTGGCCTTTCCTGGCGCCCTAGCGACCAGTTGCTCGTCAATTTCGACGTGAATCGGGTGCGTTATTCCGAAATCACCGACGACATCAGCACCTTCTTCGATCTGGCGTCGACGCGGCGCCTGCGCGTCGAGGACGGCACTGAAGTGCACATTGGCTCAGAATACACGTTTGCCAATATGACTCACCCGTTCAGCCTGCGCGCCGGCTTCTGGCACGACCCGGCACATGCGGTGTTCTTCGATGGTGTACCGCGCGACAACGCGCCGTTCGAAGACCTGTTCGCAGCCCAGTACGCGGGTGCACGCGGTGCCGAGAACCACTACGCGATCGGTGCCGGTTGGGCCTTCACCAAATTCCAGCTGGATTTTGCCGCGGACTTCTCTGACGGACTGGACACCTATTCCGCGTCCGGCGTGTACCGTTTCTGAGGCAGTCGGCCGCCCGGCCAACAAGCCGGGCGGCCGCTCTGATCGGTGGGCTGGCGCGATGGCGTGCGCTCCTGCCGGTAGCCACCTACGCAGCATTCGGCAGTTGGGCGTCGATCCGGGCTGTGCTGCGTGGCGAGTAGCGTCGCGGACGAGACACGGCGCTCTTCGCGCCGGTGCGTTTGCCATGATTCTTATGTTCCGCGCCGCCACATGCAGTTACTTCATTTGCGGCACGTCGAAGCGTCGCGAGGCGGACTAGGCAGTTTCGCTGCGACCTGCTCAACCGGCCGCGCGCCTTGCTTTCGTATTCGCCGCTGCGGGCGCGCCGGGAAGGGTGCGGCCAACTGTCCGCCTACCTGAGCCGGTCCGGTCGCGCGGAGATCGCGACACCACAATCCTTGCTCTTCAGTCATAGGCCATACGCAGGCCAGTTGCGCTCGGGCACTGCTTCCTCGGTGTCTGCGTTGTCGCAATTGCTGCGATGTGCGCGACGGATACTGGCGTCGTTGTCTTCGCGCCGTCTCGGGCGAATTCGACATCGCCTTTAATTCCTAGAGGTTTCCCATGCGCTACTTCAGTTTGCTGCTATTTCTCCTGGGCCTGCTGTCAATCCCGACGGTCTCTACCGCTGTCGAACCCACCTTCGGAAACGTCGACGGTTACTCTTACGACTCAGCTACTCAAAACCTGAACGTCCAGGGCTGGGTGTGCCAACGTAACAATCCCAGTTCGATCGACGTTCATATCTACGCCGGCGGACCGCTGCCAGCCGGAACCTTGATCGGTGTCGCGATACCGGCCCAGCTGCCGCCGCAGCCCGGCGAATCTTTTCCGGGGTGTGGTGGCGATACGCGCCGTTTCAGCGTGACACTGACACCGGCGACACGAGCTACTTATCAAGGTCAGACGCTATATGCCTATGCGTTTCCTGCCGGCAGCAACGCGCCGATGCTTGGCGGCTCTGGAGTGCTCCGCGTTCCGCACCGTATCTCCGCGGCAGCCGAGGATGGCGTGACGAACGATACCGATACGATCAACACGGAGATTGCGGCGGGTGGCGTTACGTATCTGCCGTCCGGCAAGACGTATCTGGTCACGGATAGCTGCATGGTCACCGACTGCGAACTGCCGTCTTTCTCGGGAAGCAAGGATCGTCGCGTGCTCCTTGTCTCGAATCCAGGCGCTTCGCCTGCACCGGTCGAGGTCATCATCGACGGCACGCTGTATCTCAAGAGTCGCACCAACTCCGGTTCGACCGGTCTCGACGCGTCCGTGACGCGGCAGATTGGCGTAGTCCAGGTCGCCGGCGGCTCGAAAAACGTCACCATCAGCGGACGCGGAACCATCGATGGCAATGCCGTCAATCAGAATGAATGTTGCATTGGCGGCGTCGTCGTTGGTGGGCCTACACTGGCGCCCTATTCCAGCGGCATCGACAACGTCACTATCCGTGGCCTCACGATCCGCAATACATACCAATGGCCGGTCACCGTAGACGGTGCCAACAACGTGACGTTGCGCGACCTCAAGATCTACGGTGGCGGCAACTCTGTGCAGTTTGCGCACGGCACCACCAACGCCCACGCGTACAACCTGCACATCGAAGACATTCACGACATTGGCTTTTCGTTCTACAACAGTGTCAGCCATTCGAGCCTTCAAGACTCCGTCGTGCTCAACGCGTCGGGCGCCGCCATCGGTGTTCACTCGGATACGGTCATACCAACCGACAGCGGCAAGCCGCTTTCCCATCACATCACGATCTCCGGTAACGAAACTCACCGTTCGCGCTCGGGGATCGAAACACTGAACGCGAATACGTCTTCAGGCCTGAACCTGTACTTCAGTGACATTACGATCAGCAACAACAAGGCTTACGCGAGCCTGACCCATAACTACGGTGTCAATAGCTGCGTCGGCTGCGTCGTGAGTGGCAACTACAGCGAGGGCAGCGGGGCAGGCGGCAAGGACATCACTCAGATCGGGCGCTATGTCTCTGGACTGTTCTTGAGCGAATCGCAGAACGTGACGATCAGCGGCAACACCTTCGCCAACGAAGGCCAGGGCGAGAATGCCTTCGGCTACGGCGCGATCATCTACACCCAGGCCAGTGGCAACAACATTCCCACGAGCAACATCGCATTCAGCAATAACAAGTTTATCGACCTGCAGAGTACCGGCACCATGGTTGCCCGTGTCGCGCAGGCGCCGCCGACGCCAGCGGTATACACGGTGTCGAACAGCACCGACTGCGGCGTCCTCGCCTCGCCGAATACCTGCATCAACACCAACCTGCCGTAGCCTTGGGGCGGCTCGCCTTCCCTGCGCGGGCGAGCCGTCTTTTCTGTATCTGCCGGCCGATATCGGTCTGCGGTTCAGGGTATGCGCAGGATCTGGTCAGTGCGGCATGGCGCCGCGTCGTCGGCGCGGAGGTAGGCGACGTAGTCGCCGGGTTCCACATGCGCGGTTCCCGCGTACAGCGCGAACCCACTCCAGCGGTATCGCGGATCAGCGACAAATGCGGCAACGTCGGCGCGCGGAATGGCGATGTCGATGCGGGCGGCGTAGGTCCGCCCTTCTCCGACAAGCAGTACCGCGGCCTTGCCGAACATTGGCAGCCAGTGCGGTGCGGCGGGTCCGACCCAGCCATCGATGCGCAGCGGACTGCCGCGCGTGATGCTGCCATTGGCTGCCTTGCCGCCGAGATAGTCGATATTGCAGCGCGATGGCGGGCCGCTGCTCTGCGGAAATCCGACGTCGATGAACTGGGTCAATGGCACCGCTGGCGTGGCTGTGACCAACGCGCAGACGATGCGTGAAAGGTAGGCGTCCGCATCGAGCTCGCAGGCGCCGCGCAAGCGATCACCGTCGACGCCGAGCGCCTTCTTCAGCGAAGTGCTGCCGAGAAACAGCGGCATCTTGCTCAGATGCGGATACGGAAGCATCGGATTGTCCGCTGCCACGGCTTCGTTGCGCAGCAGCGCGGCCAGTACCAGCTCGCGTGCCTGCCAGCCGCGAAATGTCTGGAGGATGACGTAGCCGCCCTGCAGCGATGCGAGTGCGAGGTAGGCGCCCGTCGTGGTCCAGGCGATTACCGCTGCTGCCATGGCGCCCCGCCGCATTGCCCGCGTACGCTGATCTGCAATGAGGCGGCACGCGAAGTAAGCGTTGGCTACCAGGCCCAACGCGAGGGCGTCGGTATAGCGCCAGGGAATGGCGACCAGACCCTGGCCTCGACCATAGCCGGTAGCGAGTGCCTGCAGCACCACCCAGCCGGCGAGGCCGAGGAAGAACAGGTCGGCGGTATCGAAAACGCGCCGCTGCTTCAGTGCCGTCACAAACCAGAACAGCAGTGGTAGCCAAGTGAGCGGAAGCAGCGGAATCGGCCAGGACAGCATACGCAGCGCGCCGAGAGCAGCCTCGCCGACGGACCGCGCCATCACCGTGTTTTCGGGCGGCAGCTTGGGCAGGACGACATAGCCGGCGATCGCGACGGCGAGCAGCAGCGCAATGACGCCGACGCGGCGAGCGGTACTGCATCCCGGCCGCCGATCGAGTGCGAGCAGCGCCACCAGCGCCAGCGGTAGCAGCAGTCCCGACGCCAGACTAAGGATTGCCGCAACGCTTGCGAGTGCGAGCGGCAGGCCGAAATAGGGAAGCGCTGGATAGAGAGCTACGTGTCGCAGGGCGAGAACCGTGAACAGGCACGAGAAATAGAACGGACTTTGAAACCCCCAAAGCGTGTTTTCGAAACTCGTCGTCAACAGCGGCATGACGAGCACGGCAAGCTGCAGCACGCGCTTCGTCGCTCCAGTGGTGGTACGGGTAACGAACGCGAAACACAGTGCGATCGCCGTCGCGTAGACGGCGGTATTGGCGAGCGCGAATACGCGATTGTCCCAATGGTTGCCATTGAGTGTCAGCACGACCAGGTCGAACAGGCGCTTGGTAAATATGCGGTGTTCGTTGTGTGCACTGACCAGTT
>JAAFHE010000388.1 GCA_013298265.1 Lysobacterales bacterium
CGGGACGCCGATGCCGCGGTCGTGGCGGACTGGTGTGCGGCCGATGTCGCGCGCGGGTTCGACCTGCGCCGGGACGCGCTGATCCGTGTCGCGCTGTTCCGCCTGGGTCCGGCGCGTTTCGAACTGGTGTGGAGCCACCCGCACATCCTGCTCGACGGCTGGTCGGGCGCGGTAGTGATGGAAGAGTTCACGGCGCTCTATACCGCGGCGCGGCGCGGCGCGGCGGCCTCGCTTCCGCCCGCCCCCGATCCCGACGGCTTCATGGCCGAAGCGGCACTGCGCGACGAAGCAACAGCCCTACCGCACTGGCGCGGGCTGCTGGCGGGCTATGACACGATCGCCACGCTTCCCCGCTTGCCGCATCGCGGCGCGCCGTCGCAGATGACGGAACATGGCCTGCGGCTGGCAGCGCCTGAAACGAGCGCGCTGCGCGAGTTGGCGCGGCGCCGCGGCGTAACGCTGGGCGTGCTGCTCCAGGCGATCTGGGGGCTGGTCCTTGCGCGCTGGACCGGGCGAGACGATGTGGTTTTCGGCATTGTCGTTTCGGGGCGCAACATCGCCACGCCCGGCATCGAGCGGCTGGTCGGCATGTTCGTCAACACACTGCCGGTACGCGTGCGGCTGGAGGAGGGCGACACCCTCGCTGCGCTGCTCGATCGGCTGCAGCGGCAGTCGGACGCCGCGAGCGCACACGGACATGTCGGGCTCGCGACGATACAGGCGGCGTCGGCGCTGCCGGCCGGGCTGCTCGATCATCTGCTCGTGCTCGAGAATTTCCCGACCGGCGAGACGGGCGCCGACACCGGCTTCACCGTGGTGGCGACGCACGCCGCCGAGCGCGCCAACTACGACTTCGGCATCCTCGTCCATGACGATGCAGAGCTGCGAGTCACGTTCCACTATGACGCGAACCGCATCGACACGGCGCTGATCGCCCGCGTCGCGACGCACTGGCGAACACTGGCGGCGGCGCTGCTTGCCGCGCCTGACGCAATCCTCTCGGGCATCGACCTGCTGCCGTCCGACGAGCGCGCGCAGCTTGATGCCGCTGCCCGCGGCCCGGCCATCGCGCGGGATCCCGACGCGACGCTGGTGTCGCTGTGGCACGGCCAGGTCGATCGCACGCCCGGGGCTCCCGCCCTTGCCGATGAAAGCATCGCGCTCAGCTTCAGCGCGCTCGATCGCGCCGCCGAAGGCGTGGCGGCGAGGCTGCGCGGCGACGGGATCGGTCCCGGCGACGTGGTTGGGCTGTTATGCGCGCGCGGCGCGACGCGGATCGTCGCGCTGCTTGGCGTTCTCAAGGCCGGCGCGACCTATCTCCCGCTAAGCCCGGCGCTGCCCGATGCGCGGATCGCGATGATGCTGGCGGATTCGGGTTGCCGGCGCGTCCTCGCCGACGCCGCCGGTGTAGCGCGCGCCGAAGCGCTGGTACCAGGCATTGCCGCGCCAATCGACGGCGCGGACGCGGCAGAACGCGCGCCATCGCCGGTGGCACCCGACGCGTTGGCGTATGTCATCTACACCTCGGGCTCGACCGGGCAGCCCAAAGGCGTCGCTGTCCCGCATCGCGGCTTCGTCAACATGATCCTCGCGCAGATCGACGGCTTCGGCGTGCGGGCCGAGGATTCGGTGGTGCAGTTCGCCTCCTGCGCATTCGATGCATCGCTGTCCGAGATTTTCATGGCGCTGCTCGCCGGCGCGCGGCTGGTGATTGCTCCCGAGGCAACGGTCCGCGACGGCGCGGCGCTGCTCGCCCTGCTTGAGGCCGAGCGGATCACGGTTGCGACCCTGCCACCTTCTTACCTGCGCGCGCTCGATGGGGCCGGACTCGGCCCGGTGCGCGTTCTGATCACGGCCGGCGAGCCGCCCGACAGCACAGACATGCGCCGCCTAGCGCGCACGCTGACCGTGTTCAACGCCTATGGCCCGACCGAAGCGTCGGTCTGTGCGAGCTGGCACCGCATCGATCCGCAGGCCGACTATGCCCAGGGCATCCCCATCGGCCGCGCGATTGCCAACACCGACCTGTCGATCCGCGACTGCCACGGTCGGCTGATGCCGCTGGGCGCCACCGGCGAAATCTGGCTGGCCGGCCATGGCCTTGCGCGCGGTTATGTCGGGCGGCCGGAACTGACCGCCGAGCGCTTCCCCGAGATCGACAGCGAGCGTTTCTACCGGACCGGTGATGCAGGTGTGCTGCGCAGCGACGGCGAGGTCCTCTATGCAGGACGCCTCGATGGGCAGATCAAGCTCAACGGACACCGCGTCGAGCTGGGCGAGGTCGAGGCCGCGCTGCGCGCGCTGCCGGGAGTCATGCAGGCGGCTGCGTTGGTCGCCCAGGGGCAGCTAATCAGCTTCGTCGTTCCTGGCGCGCCGGTCGACTGCGATGCGCTGCGCCGCCGGCTGGCCGAGACGCTGCCCAGCTGGATGGTCCCGGCCGCGATCCGGCCGTTGGCCGAGCTGCCAACCACCATTGCGGGCAAGGTCGACCGGCACGCGCTGGCCGGCATGCACACCCGCCCGGCAACGGCATCGCGCGCGTTGACGCACGAGGAAGCACGAGTCGCCGACGCCTTTGCCGCGATCCTGGGCGGCGGGCCCTATGGTCCGGACAGCGGCTTTGCGGCCAGCGGCGGTGATTCGCTGCGCGCGATCCGGCTGCTCGCGCGACTGCGGCGCGAGGGATTGGGGCTGACGATGCCGGTACTGCTAGCGGCGGACAGCGTCGCGGGGATCGCGCGCCTGGGGTCAGTCACCGCTGCTGCGCCGGCTCAGGCGGTCGCGGGGCCTGTCCCGCTGACGCCGATCCAGCTGCGGCATTTCGTGTCCGATCCGGACGGCCGCGCGCGGCTGACGCACCAGCTACTGCTGCGCATGGGTACAGCCGAAGGGCTGAAAGAAGCCGTAACAGCGCTCTGGCAGCGCCACGATGCGTTGCGGCTGCGCTTCGCACGCGGCGACGGCGGCTGGACCGCCGAAAGCCAGCCTGCCGATACGCCGCTCGCCTGGCGCAGCGTCGATCTGCGCGGCGCCGGCGTTGCGGCGCTGGCCGCCGATGCCCAGGCGCATGCACCGGGCGGCGCCAGCGGTGGCGCTCCACTGTTCGTCGCGACGCGGTACCGGCTCGACGACGGCGACTACCTGCTGCTGGCGGCGCACCATCTGCTGGTTGATGCCATGAGCTGGCGCATCCTGCTCGAGGACCTCGCCGATATGCTGGCCGGCGTCGCGCCCCCGGGCGGCGCAAGCTGGCGCGACTGGGCGATGGCCCTGGCGGCGTCGGATGCGAGGCGGGAATGCGCCTATTGGGAATCGGTCGCGGGCGCTGCTTCGCGGCCCGCACCCGAACACGGTTATGACGAGACCGAAATCGTCACGCTCGATCTCGGCCCGGTGCCGCCCGGCCTGTCCGAGCGCAGCGTGCTCGCGGGTCTGCTCGCACGCCTTGGCTCGGCGCTGGCGGAGCGCGATGGCTGCGACGAGGCCTGTGTCACGCTGGCGAGTCACGGCAGGCATGCGCCGGGTGGGACGCTCGACGTCAGCCGCACCGTCGGCTGGTTCACGGCCGAATACCCGTTCCGGCTCACCTGCGGCGCCTCGCCCAAGGCGATTGAGGCTGCGCTGCGTGACGTGCCCGCGCTCGGCGTTGGCTGGAGCGTGCTGCGCTGGCTCGCATCCGATCCGATTGTGGCCGCCGAGCCCGCGATTGCCGTCAATTACCTCGGCGAGGTCGATCCCGCCGCCGACGCTCCCTTCGTGATCAGCGACCTGCTTCCCGGCGTCGTCGCCACGGGCCTGCGCCGCACGCGCGCGATCGAGATCGAGGCGTGGCGCAGCCGTGGTCGGCTTGCTGCCGCAATCCGATTCACGCCGCGCTGCGATTCGTCTGCAGCGATCCGGCGCCTGGCCGAATTGATTTCGAGCACGCCAGCGGCCCCATCGCCGCGGGCGCGGATTTCCCAACCGACAGAAGGACAGCACGCATGAACACCCGCTTACGGAATCGAGTCCGCCGTCCCGTGCTTGCCACCCTGCCACTGATCGCGCTGAGTCTGGTCGCGCCGCCGGCGCCTGCCCAGCACACCGTGCCGCCGAGGCAGCTGAAACAAATCCCGGCGGCCGCGCCGCCACCGACGCTGACGAACGCGACTGCCGAGGACGCTGCAACGGCGAGGCAGCTGAAACAGGCCCCCGCAGGCGCGTCGTCATCGACGCTGCCGACGCCGATCGGCTACCCACCGGCGGTGTGCCAGCCGCCGCCGACGGCGAAGGTCCCGCTGCGTGGCGGGTCCAATGCGGTTCCCCATCGCGCGTTCCCCGCGACCTGGCAGAAGGTGATCGACTCGCTGGTGGCCAATGGCGGAATTCCTGGTGCCGTGGTCATCGTGCGCTCGCCCGACTGGGGCGTGCGCGTGGGTGTCGGCGGCGTCGCCAATCTCGCCACCAGGCAGCCGATGTCGCCCGACCTGCATTTTCGCGTCGGTAGCGTGAGCAAGGCGTTCCTCGCCCAGGCGATCCTGCGGCTGGAGCAGCAGGGCAAGATCCAGCTGACCGCGCCGGTACTGACATATCTCGGCGACAACCCCGCGGTGAAGGGCATTCCCGGCATCGGCAGCCTCACCGTCACCAACCTGTTGCAGATGACGTCCGGCGTGGCCAACTATCTGGGCTGGGACAATGTCGGCTTCTCGCCGCAGATCACACCGCAGCGCAGCTTCAAACCCGAGGA
>JAAFHE010000383.1 GCA_013298265.1 Lysobacterales bacterium
GCCGCGGCATAGCGCGTGCTGGACGTCGATGATGAGCAGAGCGGTATGCATGGAACTCGCTACGCTCAAGCCAGCTTCACGTCGTGCAGCTTCCAGACCCGCCCGGCGAGCAGGTTCAGGCGATGCTTGACGATGGCATGCGGCAGGTTGGTGACGACTTCGACGTCGGTATGCAGGTCGGACTGCTTTGCCGTGACGCTCGCATTGGGGTCGTTGGCGCCGAGGCTGGGATCGACCGCATCGGGGTCGGGCTGCAGCGCTTTCCAGCGCTGCCAGAGCGACGGTTCGCGCAGGGCCGACTGCAGGGTGCTGGCGAAGCTGTCGGGGCTGATGCCGTCAAACGAGAGCTGGGCGTGTTCGCCGCGCGCCTGGGACAGGTCGCCGATGGTGATGAAGAAGCGTTGCGCTGCGGCCATCGGGTTCTCCTTGGCAGCGGAGGCGGGCTCCGCGGTGACAGGCAGTCTAGCGCGATCGTTCATGCCCCAGGCGTGGAGGCGCGCCGCAGCGCCGCACCGGTGTTGCGGTGCCGCGGTTTTCGTACGCAGCGGCCCGATGCGGATAGGTGAAGGATTGTCTACCGGGACTTTATGCCCAGGCCGGCGCAGCGCGATCTCGCCTAGCATGGAGGTCTTAACACGGGGAGATAATTATGCTGCTGCGCCATCCGCTGGCCTTCGCCCTGGGCCTGTTGCTCGCCCTGCCCGGCTTTGCCGCCGACAAGAAAGCCGACAAGGCCGACAAGAAAGACGCAAAGTGGGACGTCAACGCCGCCCACGGCCAGACCAAGTCGGTGAAATTCACCACCGACGAAGGCACCTGGATGGATCTGGACGTCAGCCGCGACGGCAAGCAGATCGTCTTCAGCCTGCTCGGTGACATCTACCTGCTGCCGATCGACGGCGGCAAGGCCAAGCGCATCAGCAGCGGCGCGGCCTGGGACGTGCAGCCGCGCTTTTCGCCGGACAGCCGCGAGATCGCGTTCACGTCCGATCGCGCCGGCGGCAACAACCTCTGGCGCATGCGTACCGACGGCAGCGGTCCGGTGCAGGTCAGCAAGGAGGACTTTCGTCTCCTGAACAATCCGGCGTGGACGCCGGACGGCGAATACCTGATCGGGCGCAAACACTTCACCGGCCAGCGCTCGCTCGGCGCGGGCGAACTGTGGCTCTACCACAAGTCCGGCGGCGGCGGCCTGCAGCTGACCAAGCAGAAGAACGATCAGCAGGACCAGGGCGAGCCGGCGGTGAGTCCGGACGGCCGCTATGTATATTTTTCCGAGGATGTCACCCAGGGGCCGTCGTTCCAGTACAACAAGAACGCGCACGACACGATCTACGCGATCAAGCGCCTGGACCGCGAGAGCGGAGAGATCGTCGATCTCGTCTCCACGCCCGGCGGCGCGGTGCGGCCGCAGCCCTCGCCCGACGGCAAGTCGCTGGCCTTCGTCAAGCGCATACGCGACAAGAGCGTCCTGCACCTGCTGACGCTTGAGGACGGCAAGGTCAAGCCGCTCTGGGACGGCCTGTCGCATGATCTGCAGGAAGCCTGGGCAGTGTTCGGCCCGTATGCGAATTTCGCCTGGACGCCGGACTCCAGGAGCCTGGTGATCTGGGCCAAGGGCAAGCTCTGGCGCGTCGACGCGGCCAGCGGCAAGCCCGAGCCGATCGCCTTCAGCGCCGACGTGGACCAGACCGTCACCGCGCCGCTGCGTTTCGAGCAGACGCTGGACAAGGGCAGCTTCGCACCGAAGATGATCCGCGATGCGGCGACCAGTCCCGACGGCAAGACGCTGGTGTTCCACGCGGTCGGCCATCTGTGGACCAAGGCGCTGCCGGGTGGCACGCCGCAGCGCCTGGGCAAGAACGACGGCAGCTTTGAATACCAGCCGAGCTTCAGTGCCGACGGGCGCAAGCTGGTCTATACGACCTGGTCGGACGACAAGCAGGGCGCCATCGTCGAGCGTGATCTCGCCAGCGGCGGTGACCGCGTGCTCAGCACCGCACCGGGCTTCTACTACTCGCCGCGCTATTCGCGCGACGGCCGCTACGTGACCTGGTCCAAGCAGGCCGGCAGCTCGTTGACCGGTTCGCTCAACGCCGGCGAAGGCGGCATTTATGTCATGCCGACCAGTGGCGGCGTGCCCAAGCGCCTGAGCCGCGACGGTGTCGAGCCGCAGTTCAGCGCCGACGGCCAGCGCGTCTATTTCCTGACCGGTGGCGGCCTGAAGAAGAAGCTGCAGAGCATCGGCCTGGGCGGCGAGGAGCCGCGCGACGTATTCGACCTGAAGTACACGGATTTCGTCTCGGTCAGCCCGGACGGCAAGTGGGTCGCCTTCACCGAGCTGTTCAACGCCTACGTCGCGCCGATGCCGCAGACCGGCAAGATGATAGAACTCAACAAGGACACAACCGCGATCCCGGTCAGCAAGGTGTCCGACTACGTCGGCTCCTACCTGCACTGGGGCAATGACAGCGGCAGCCTGCACTGGCTGGTCGGCAACGAATACTTCACGCGTCAACTCAAGGATGCCTTCGCCTTCGTGCCGGGCGCGCCGAACGAGCTGCCCAAGCCTGCGGCGCTCAAGGGTGTGGAGGTCGGCCTGCGTCTGCCGGTCGACACGCCGACCGATGTCGTCGCGTTCACGCATGCGCGTGTGGTCACGATGAACGGCGAGGAAGTCATCGAGGACGGCACGATTCTCGTCGAGGGCGACAGCATCAAGGCTGTCGGCAAGGACATCGCGATACCGGCCAACGCGCGCGTCATCGACGCGAGCGGCAAGACCATCGTGCCCGGCTATGTCGACGCGCACGCCCACGCGAGCCACTTCAACTCCGGCGTGGTGCCGCAGCAGAACTGGGCCTATTACACCAACCTGGCATTCGGCGTGACGACGATGCACGACCCGTCGGCGACGACGGAAACCGTGTTCTCGCAGGCCGAGCTGGTCAAGGCAGGCGACCTGGTCGGCCCGCGCGTGTTCTCGACCGGCACCATCCTCTACGGCGCCGACGGCGATTTCAAAGCCGTGGTCAACTCGCTCGACGACGCGCGCGCGCACCTCAAGCGCATGAAGGCCAACGGCGCATTCAGCGTAAAGAGCTACAACCAGCCGCGCCGCGAGCAGCACCAGCAGATCAACCAGGCCGCGCGCGAACTGGGCATGCTCGTGGTCGAGGAAGGCGGCTCCACGTTCAATTTCAACATGCCGATGATCCTCGATGGCGTCACCAGCATCGAGCACAACATCCCGGTCGCACCGCTGTACAAGGACGTCATCAGTCTCTGGAAGGAGACCGACGTGCGCAATACGCCGACGCTCGTCGTGAGCTATGGCGGCCTGTCGGGCGAGTACTGGTGGTATGCGCGTGACAACGTCTGGGAAGACAAGAAGCTCGCGCGCTTCTTCCCGCGCGAGACGCTGGATGCGCGCGCGATCCGTCGCGAGACCGCGCCGGACTGGGACTACTACCACATCGAGGTCGCCAAGGCCGCCAAGACCCTGCGCGACAACGGCATCCGCATCCAGATCGGCGGCCACGGCCAGCTGCAGGGACTTTCTCCCAATTGGGAAATATGGATGCTGACCCAGGGCGGCTTCAGCAACTACGAGGCGCTGCGCGCGGCGACCATCGACGGCGCCGATCTGCTCGGTCTTTCCAAGCAGATTGGTTCGCTCGTGCCGGGCAAGCGCGCCGACCTGGTCGTGCTCAACAGCAACCCGCTGGAAAACATCCGCGCGACCATCGACACGCGCTACGTCATGGTCAACGGCCGCCTGTTCGATGTCGATGCAGACATGGCCGAAGTCGGCGGCAAGTCGCGACCGGCGCCGACGTTCTACTGGCAGCGCCATCGCGACGGGCGCACCTTCGGCACCGAATACGGCCCGACCATGCCTTGCCATTGCCCGAAGTCGGGACCGGGCCACAGCCACGACGACGAGTGACGGCGGCACTGCTACCCTCGCCGCGTTTGCGGCGGGAGAGCAGTCGGTGAGCCTGCGGTGGTGGAGTCTGATGTCCCGGCAGCCCCGCGCATGGTGCGCGGGGCTGCTGTTTTTCGGCTTTGCCGGCGCCGCGGCGCAGACGCCGGCCGCGCCGGACCTCGCCGCCTGCAGTGCGGCCGTGCGCCAGTCTGCTGCGGAAGCGCTGCAGATCTGCCGTACGGTGCACGAGCGCGCGCTGGCCGCAGGACATCGCCGCGACGCCGCGATCGCGCAGCTCGAACGAGCCTCCGCGGCCGTGGCACTGACGCGCTACGACGATGCGGCAGCGGACATCGATGCGGCCGAACGCCTGCTGCTGCCGGACATCGCCTGGCGCGACCAGCACCGCCTCGAACGCCAGCGCGGCGTACTGGCCTACCGGCGCGAACGCCTGGCGGAAGCGGCGCTGCATTTCGGCAAGGCGCTCGACATCGCCCGCGCGCACGACGACGCCGAGGCGCAGGCGCAGAGCTGGAACGATATGGGCAATGCCTATCGCCGCATCGGCGACTATGCCGAGGCGCTGCAGGCGTTCATGACCAGCCTCGCCCTGCGCGAGCAACTGGGGCACGCCGAACAGGCCGCGGCGGTCCTCAACAATCTCGGCAATGTGCAGCAGGACCTCGGCGACTACGCCGCCGCGGAAGGCTGGCTGCAGCGCGCGCTGGCCGCCTATCGCCCGCTTGGCGCGCCACGCCAGGTGGCGCACGTGCTCGAAAGCCTGGGCCTCAACGACCGCCGCCTCGGCCGCGACGCCGCGGC
>JAAFHE010000384.1 GCA_013298265.1 Lysobacterales bacterium
CGAACATCATCGGCAGTTGCGTGCCGCCCAGCGCGAACGTCAGTAGCAGTGAAGCGATGGCAGGCATGGCAGCTCTTCGATGACGGGTTCGGTGGACATACGGCCACTGGTGCGCACGCGGATCATTCGCCCGATGTGTCCACGTTCGTGCCGGGCGCATCCGGGCTGCCGTCGAGCCGGAAGCTGGCGCTGGCCTCGTCGGCGTCGAACGTGATGCGCAGGTCCAGCCCGCAGCGTTCGCCAAGACGGCGCACGATATCCAGACCGAGGCCGAAGCCTGCGCTGCCTTCGCGCTTGGCATAGGGCTCGAAGCAATCGGTCGCCGCCGGTGCGGCAATGCCGCGGTTGACGATGCGCAGGCGCGCGCCGTCGATATCGATAGTGACGCTGCCGGCCTGCGTATGCGCGAACGCGTTGCCGATGAGATTCGACAGCAGGATGTGCGCGACGGCCACGGGGATCGTCGTCGTTGCATTGGCGCCGACCTCGACGCGGACGTCGACGTTCTTTCCGTCCAGCAGCGCCGCCTGTTCGACGATGACGCGCTCCAGTACCGGCAGCATCGCGATACGCGCCGCCGGTACCGGCGCCGACTCGGCGCGTGCGAGCACCAGCAAGGTATCCATCGTCTGCTGCAACTGCAGTACGGACTGCTGCAGATGGGTCAGATGCCGGCGGCCCTGTGTCGACAGCGCCGGTTCGCTGTCGATCCGCTCGGCCGCGCTGCGGATCACGGCGAGCGGCGTGCGCAGTTCGTGGCTGGCGTCGCGCGTGAACTCGCGTTCGCGCGCGAGGGCATCGTGGATACGCCGTGCCAATGCCTGCAGTGCCTGCGCGAGCGTGCCGATTTCGTCATTCGCGAAGCCCTGCGCGAGATCCTGCGGCAGCTGCTGTGCGTTCGATCCGTCGATGCGCGCGACGAGGCGCGACAGCGGTGCGGTGATGCGCCGCGCCAGCAGCAGGCCGGCCACCAGTGCAAGCGCGACCAGCAGCAGCGCCGACCATGCAAGCCACCCCAGTACCTGATCGCGCATTGGACGCACGACAAGCTGCTGGCTGACTTCGGCGACCAGCCACGCCTTCGCGTCGGCCGCGTCCAACCTGCGCAGGTGATAGTGACGCCCCTCGAGTCCGCCGGCTTCGCCGCGTCGCGGCTCTGCGGCAAGCAGCGCGTCGAGTCCGTCCGGCAGCGTTTCGCCGGCCGCATAGACCCGCATGAACGGCTCCCGTGGCACGGCCCACTCGCCGTGTCGTTGCCGGTGTTCCTGCTGCAGCGTGGCTTCCTGGCGCAGCAGGTTGCCGAAGAACTCGTCTTCGGTCGCGTACATGAAGATCACGGCGTAGCCGCCGAACAGTCCGGCCGTGACCAGGGTGAACACTACAAACGCCGACATGAGCCGGTTGCGCAAGGTCTGCCGGCCTGCGCTCACGCGTTGCTGTCCAGCTTGAAGCCGACGCCGTGCACGGTCTTGAGCAGTGGCCGGTCGAACGGCTTGTCCAGTGTCTGGCGCAGCAGGTACAGGTGCGTGCGCAGCGGGTCCGACAGCGGGGCCTCGTCGCCCCAGAGACGCTGGACCAGTTCGCTGCGCGTCAGCGTGCGTGGCCAGGCTTCCGCCAGCGCCAGCAGGATGCGATACGGCGTCTGCTGCAGCTCAAGCAGCACACCATCGCGCCGCGCCTCGTTGCGGCGCCGGTCGATGGCGAGCGAGCCGATGCGCAGTTCGTGCGCCGCACCGACGCGATGGCGTTGCGACAGTGCCAGACAGCGCGCGATCAATTCTTTGCCCGCGAACGGTTTGACGAGATAGTCGTCGGCACCGGCGGCGAAGCCGTCGAGTTTGTCCTCGAGGCTGTCGCGCGCCGTCAGCATCAGCACAGGAATGTGGCGGTCGGCGCGCTCGCGCAGATGGCGACAGACGTTCAGGCCGTCCATGCCGGGCAGGTTGAGGTCCAGCACCAGCACGTCCGGCGGCTCGGCCAGCGCCAGCTGCAGGCCGCTGCGGCCGTCGGCGGCGAAATCCGCGCGATGGCCAAGCGCCTGCAGGGTCTCGGCGAGGCTGCTGCGCAGGGCGAGGTTGTCCTCGACCACGAGGATGTGCAGGCGCTGCGGCATGCGTCAGCCGTCGATCTTGCGTTGGAGCTGTTTAGCTTCGTCCATCTCCGGGTCGCTGGCCAGTACGGTGGTCAGCAGTGCGCGCGCCTGGGCGGCGTCGCCCAGGCGCCAGTGCGCTTCGGCCATGCCAACCTGGAGCTGGGCCTGCGGCATGTACGGCGCGGCGAGCTGCATGATCGCGAGCGCGTCACGCACGGCGGCGTCGTGCGTGGCGCTCTTGAGCTGGTAGTAGCCGAGCAGTCCGATCAGGTCCACGTCGACGTCCGGTCGCTCCGCGGCGAGTTCAGCCTTCGCTTCATCCGCTTTGCCCGCGAGCAGACGTTGCACGATTTGCATGCTGCGCTCGTCACGCCACGGCGCTCGCGCGACCGGCACGCGGCCGCTGGCCTTGACGACCGCTTCGGCGACGAGCGCGGTCGAATACGGGTTCTGCCCGGTGATCAGGCGGCCGTCGACAACGAGCTTGGGCAGCATCAGCGGCGCCTCTTCCCAGCGCGCGCCACGTTCACGCATCGCGTCCTCGAGCTGGAAACGGAACGAGGCGGCCCAGCGCTTGCCGAACAGCGCTTCTTCCTCGTTGCTGAAACCGGTCAAGGCCTTGCCGCGGACCAGCAGCGAGCCGTCGGCCAGGAGCACATCGACCAGCGCGGCCGGTCCGTGGCAGACCGCGGCGACGATGCCGCCCTGCTCGTAGACGCGTGCGAGCAGCCGGCCCAGCGCTGTATCGGCCGGCAGGTCGAACATCGCGCCCTTGCCGCCGACCACGTAGACCGCCGCGTAATCCTGCGCCTTCAGCGTCGCGGTCGGCTGCGTCGTGGCGAGCTTCTTCATGGCATCGGTATCGCCGAGCACGCGCGCGTTGTAGGCGGCCTTGGGGTCGAACCGGTCGGCTTCGACCCGTCCGCCCTGCGGGCTGGCGACCTCGACCGCGAATCCGTTGTCGCGGAAGATCGCCCAGGCCTGCGCGAATTCGTCCATCTCGAAGCCCGGCCGCGTCTTGCCCTGATCGCGGCCTTCGCCGCTGACGACGATGAGCACGGTGTCCGCTGCGCCGGCGATGCCGGCGACGGTGAAGAGCAGCGTGGCGAGTACGGCGCGGCGAAGTGAATGCAAACGGTACATGGGTTACCTCGGGCGGGGAAGGGTGCTCAGCCTGAGGCCAGGACGTGAAATGAACTTCAACTAGGATTTCAAATCGCCGCCGCGGCGGCCGCGGCCGCCGGAATGCGGTCGCGCAGACCGGCGCGCAAGAAATGCATCGAGGCGTGCCGGCCTGTGTCGTGCTGCCGCCTCAGAACGCCGCCTTGATCGCCTGCAGCAGCGGATCGCGCTGGCCGGCCGGACGCTCGGGGATGTGACCCTGGCCTATGGTCCAGATGATGGTGCCGCCGATGCCGTTGCGGCGCGCCCAGGCGCCTTTCGCGGCGATGGACTGTTCGTCGTCGTACGACAGGAAATTGCATTGCTGCGGGCCGAATGCGTTGACCGAGCCGAGGTAGGGCATGGACGCGGCCGCGTCCCACTGGCGTAGCGGCGCGCTGTAATAGCTCTGCACGATGGTGCGATAGCTCAGCGCGTTGTCGCTGGCGACGACGGTGCCGCCGAACAGACGCGGCGCGTTCACGCCGCGCCAGCAGGTGCCGTAGAACGGAATGCCCATGCCGAGACGCGTGCGCCGCACGCCGGAGCGCAGGTAGAAGTCGATGCTGGTCTCCACCGAACTCGGTGTATTGCCGCCGGCACCGGCCAGCGCGGAGCTGTGCCAGCTCTGCCAGCCGTCCCAGGCACCGGCCATGTCGTAGCTCATGACGTTGATCTGGTCGAACAGCGGCGCGATGCTGCGAAAGAACGCGCTGGGCGTGCTCGCGAAGTTGGCGTTGACCCAGCCGACCGGCACGGTCAGCACGAGGTTCGGCCGCTGCGTGCGCAGGGCCTGGGCCAGGGCGAGGAAGTTCGGCTCGTCGGCTGTCTGGATCGGTTCCCAGTCCAGATCAAGGCCGTCGAAGCCCAGGCTGTCCATGGTAGTGAGCAGGTTGTTGACGAAGGTCGCACGGTTCGCCGCCGAGGCGGCGCCGACCCAGCCGGCGTATTCGCCGGCGCCGCCGACCATCAGGATGGCCTTGACGCCGTTGGCGCGCGCTGCCGTCGATGCCTGCTGTGCCCAGGCCGGCCCGTTGACGTTGTCGATGTCGAAGTGCGTGTTGACCGTGCCGTTCGCGTTCGGCGTCACGCGGCCGACCATCAGGTGGGTCAGAGTTGAAAAGTCCACCTCTGCAATCGGATACAGGTCGCGCTGGTAGCCGACGTGGTAGCCGGCGACCCAGCGCCGTTCGAAGCTCGAGGCGAACAGCGTGTCGTCGGCGAACAGGTTGGCGGCAAAGCCGGACAGGCAGAACAGCAGAACGAAGCGCGGCAACATGGGGCACCCCTGACATGGACGAAGGTGGCGGCGGTCTGCCGCTCGACGGGACAGACGTGGTCCGGCGCCGGGAACTGTCATTGTGCGTCGCCGCCCCGATGGGCGCTTGCGCGAGTTCACATTGCCGGCAACGGCGCGGCCCGGCTACGCTGCGCGGCCGTCACGCAGGAAGCCGCGCCATGACCACGCCAGGTGACGAATCCGCGCTGCTGCTGCG
>JAAFHE010000385.1 GCA_013298265.1 Lysobacterales bacterium
CCAGCCGGTCGTCAACGCCGGCACCCTGCACCACTGACCGCCGCCGTGAGCGAGAAGAAAGCCTTTCCGTTGCGCATCAACGCCGCCGTGCTCGAAGCCGTGCAGGTCTGGGCCGACGACGAGCTGCGCTCGCTCAACGCGCAGATCGAATACGTGCTGCGCGAAGCGCTACGCAAGAGTGGGCGGCTCAAGGGCGCCGCGGGCGGCGACGCCAAGAAATCCGACTGACATCGGAACACCAACGAACCCGCGCCGGCTTCTCGCTGGCGCGCAGGACAGGGGGCCAACAACGCCATGCTTGAAAACCGCCCACTGCGCGTCGGAACCCTGCTCTGGCTGCTGGCGATGAGTGGTGTCGTCGTGCTGACCGTCATGGTGCTACCGCAATTCATGGCGAAACTGCCGCAGCGCGTGCCGCTCGGGCTCCCGCTGGCAGCGGCGCTAGTTCAGAACGGCTTGCTCGTCGCGGCCGCGGTATGGCTCGGCATCGCGCTCGGGCGCCCGCTCGGCCTGTCGGCACCGGCAATCGAAGCCGCCGCATCGGGTCTCGATATTGTCCGGGCACTGAAGCCTCAGCTCGCGCCAGCACTTCTCGGCGGTGTTGCCGCAGGCGGATTTCTGCTGCTGGCGACTCGCTTGACGCCCGCCGCTCTCGTCGACGCGGGCCGCGGCCTGGAGATTCCCCTGCTCGTCAAGATTCTCTATGGCGGCGTCACCGAGGAGACGCTGATGCGCTGGGGGCTCATGACCGCGCTGCTCTGGCTATCCTGGCGCTTCCTGCAACGCAGCGAGGGCGTGCCGCACCGGCGCTACGTCTGGGCCTCCGCCCTCATCGCCTCTGTGCTGTTCGGCGTACTACACCTGCCCGCAGTCATGGCGATCGGCGTGGAACTGAGCGCGCCGGTCGCCAGCTTCGTCGTCGTTGCCAACAGCCTGCCGGGACTTCTGTTCGGCTACCTGTATTGGCGCTATGGACTTGAAGCGGCGATAGGCGCGCACGGCCTTGCCCACATCGTCGCGACGCTGGCGCCCTCCCTTTAGTCCGGCTGGCACTACAGCAAAGCCGACTGCGACAATGCGCGCGTGGATCACTCGCCTTCCCCGCCCGACAGCCCGCCACCGCCCGCCACCGCCGATCGCGAACAGCGCAAGCGTCTGCTCGCGCGCGCACGCGACCTTGGCATTCCGGCCAACTACGGCCGTGAGCGCCGGCTGCGCCAAATCGCCGAACCGCGCGCGCTGCGTTTCGTCGGCTTCGATATCCACCAGCGTCCGCAGTGGCTCGCGCCACGCGCTGCCGCGGCCTGGCTGCGCCTGCGCCAGGCCGCGGCGGCGGGTCAGGTCGAGTTGCAGCTAATCTCGGCGTTCCGTTCGGTCGAGTACCAGGTAGGCCTCATCGAACGCAAGATTGCGCGCGGTCTCGACATGGCGCAGATCCTCGCCGTGAGCGCCGCACCCGGCTATAGCGAGCACCACTCCGGCCGCGCCGTCGACATCACGACACCCGGCTTCGCTGCGCTGGAAGAAGAATTCGAGCATTCGCCGGCATTCCGCTGGCTTGCGCACCATGCAGCGGCGTTTGGTTTTTCGCTGTCGTTTCCACGCGGCAATCCGCACCGCATTGCCTATGAGCCCTGGCACTGGTGCTGGCACAGGTAGCGCTTTCAAGCGACGCGACGAAGCCAATACCACAGCGTCGCCACAGCGAGATGCCACATTCCTGGCGTTGACGCACCGATCTACGTCCATTTCCAGACCACGCAGCCGACCGGCTCGCCCAAGCGCGATCCCATCGTGGAAGTGCTCTCGCCAGTCGGCTCAATTTCACCACCAGACAATGGCAATTCCGGACTGACGTTTTCCGGAGCTGCCGGCGGCTGATTTGTCGCCTGGCGGAAGGGCATTCTGCTCTACCGCGCGAGCTTTTCCATTTCCGGCAGCAGTGCCGCGTATGCCTTCCAGCGACCGACGGAACTCGCGTAAACGCCCTGGCGCGCCTGCCATACGCTGGCCGTTGCAATCGCGTCGCGCGGCGCATCCGCGCTGCGCGGCGCCTTGTCCGCTGATACGGCCGTCTTTTCCTCCGCCAGCGGCGGCAATCCGAGAAACGTGAACAGCCGTTTCATGTTGGCCGCCGTATTGCTGACGAGGCTCTCATAGTCCAGCTCCAGCACGCGCAGCGGCAAGACCTTACGCCAGTGCTCCATCAGCGTCTGGTAGCCGCGCGCGTAGGCGCTGATGTCGCTGAAATCGTAGGCCCAGTTCATGTCGTCGTGAGCGAAGTGCTGGCTCCACAGTGACAGCGCCGTGTCGCGCAGGTCGCGCCGGCAGTGAATGATGCGTGCGTTCGGGAACATCGCCGCGATCAGGCCCAGGTGGCGGAAATTCAGCGGGTTCTTGTCGACGTAGCAGCGCACCGGAGCCTCATCCTGACGCAACTGATTGCGATACAGGTGCGCCGCGGTCGAGAGCGCGCCGGCGCTGGGCGAAGGGCCGAGCTGCGCCGCCAGTGCAGCGATCCAGTTCAATTCGCTGCGGTTGCAGACGTCCGTATGCCTGGACAACTGGCTCGCGACAAGCGTGGTACCCGAACGCGGCAGGCCGACGATGAACACGGGTACGAGGCGGTCGTCGACCGGCAGCGGCAGCGGCACGCGGTTGCGCGTCTGCATCTCGACGAAACGCTGCCAGCCGCGCACGTCCCACGCAAACAACGCGCGGCAGCGGTCGTTGGCCTTGCGCAGCACGTCTACCGCATGTGCCTTGTCGCCCAGGTCGTCCCAGGCCTTGCCGAGACCGAACGCGGCGCAGAGCGCAGCGGCATCGCCAAGATCACTGCGCTGCTGTGCTTCCTCGAGCAACTGCAGATCCGGGTCGTCCAGTCGCGAGAACTTGTGCGTGTGGGCCAGGCGCAGCCAGGCCGAGGCCTGGCGCGGATCGAGTTCCACCGCCAGGCGCAGGCGACGCCGCGCCGAGCCGAAGCGTCCCAGCACCAGCGAAATCTCGCCGGTCATGGACAGCAGCTCCGCGTCGCGCGGATGTGCGTCGAGGATGGGCTGGGAAATTTCCTCGGCCTGCGCGTGGCGCTGGCATTCCTGCAGGAAGCGCAAGGTGCGCGCATCCCCCATGCGCGTGCGCGCATGGCGCTGCCACAGTGCCAACACGGTTTCGCTCGCCGCGCCGAGACGTCCCTGCTCGCGCAGCATGAAGGCCAGCGCCAGCGGCGCATCCGCGTGGCTGGGCTCGGCCGCGATGACTTCGCGGAACATCTGTTCGGCTTCGCGCAGATGCCCGCTCAGGCGCAGCGCGACGCCGTAGAGGTAACGCAGTGTCGTCGCTCTCGCCCAGCGGTTGAGTCCCGCTTCAAGCAGCAGTCCTGCCGGCACGGCCTGGCCGCTGCGCAGCAGGTCTTCGGCGCTGCTGATCCATTGCTGGATGCCGGCCTTGCCGGCTTCGAGGCGGCCGAGGAACTGCTGCAGGGCCGGCCCCAGCTGGCCCTGACCTATGCCGTGCCGCAGGTCTGCCAGGGCGACGGCATATTGTTCGGAACTCAAACTCATGCGGAAGGACTGCTCGGGATGGCCGCGCGAAAGCACGGCCCGGACGCGCATTATCGTCGCGCCGTCCGGGCGCACAAGCGCAGCACGTCGCGAATCCATCCGCAACTGCAAACTCCTCGACGACGGGGAGAACTCCTGGACTAGGAGAGCCTGCGTGGCTTCCGCCGCACAGGCTCCTGGCTTGGATTTCTCACACCCGTTCGTAACGAGGCCGTCGAGACGCCGTCCTGATGCGCGCTGCGGACTTCAGTGACAGCGAAGGCGTAGCCGACACTACGTCGAGCGGGCTTGAGGCAGCAGCGCGCATCAGGGATGAGCGTATCGGCGGCCGCAAGTAGAAGGGGGGTGGGAAATCCGGGCTACACTACGCGGATGCTCAGATTCGATTCCGTCGCGCTGCGGCGCGGCAGCAAGCTGCTTTTCTCCGACGCAACCGTTCAGCTCCACGCCGGCTGGCGGGTCGGCGTAACCGGGCGCAACGGCGCCGGCAAGACCAGCCTTTTCGCTCTCGTGGCCGGCGAACTGCAGCCGGATTCCGGCGACTTCTCGCGGCCGCGCGACTGGGTGCTGGCGCATGTGCGCCAGGAGACGCCGGCACTGGCGCAGAGTGGTATCGACTATGTACTCGACGGCGATCGCGAATACCGCGAGACCGAGCGCGCGTTGGCACGGGCAGAAGCCGACCACGACGCGCTCGCACAAGCCCAGTTGCACGAACGCCTGCACGTCATCGGCGGCTACGCCGCCCCGGCGCGCGCAGCGGCATTGATGCACGGCCTGGGTTTCAAGCCCGGCGAAGAGGGCCGCCATGTCGCCGAATTTTCGGGCGGCTGGCGCATGCGCCTGAACCTGGCGCAGGCGCTGATGTGCCGTTCGGACCTGCTGTTGCTGGATGAACCCACCAACCATCTCGACCTGGACGCCGTGTTCTGGCTGGAAGACTGGCTGCGGCGCTACGAAGGCACGCTGCTGCTGATCTCGCATGACCGAGAGTTCATCGACAACGTGGTCAGCCACGTGCTCGAGATCGCCGACGAAAAAGTGGAATTGTTCGCCGGAACCCTGTCCGGCTTCGAACGCAAGCGCGCAGAGCGCCTCGTTCAGCAGCAATTGCAGTACGAACGCCAGCAGCGCGAGCGGGCGCACCTGCAGAGCTTTGTCGATCGCTTCAAGGCCAAGGCC
>JAAFHE010000386.1 GCA_013298265.1 Lysobacterales bacterium
TGGGCGGGGAATATCGGCGGAATATGTGACAGGACGGGACTGACCGATGACTGGGCTGGCGGAGCAATTGCGCGAAGCACTGCGCGCGTTCGAGCAGTGCGAGCAACCGCCGGCATTGATCGGCGGACTTGCGCTGGTTGCGCATCAAGTCATTCGCGCTACGCTCGACGTGGATTTCCTGGCCGATGCGCGCGACGCGGAGCGTATTGATGCGGCGTTGATCCAGTTGGGCTATACGTGCATCTACCAAACCGATGACGTCGCGAACTACGAGCGCGGCGGCATCGAACGTCTCGATCTGCTGTTCGCGCGCCGCCCCCACTCGTTGCGATTGCTGCGGTCGGCGCAAGTGCGTGACATCGGTATCGGCCGGGTGTTCGTCGTTAGCGCCGAAGGGCTGATCGGCTTCAAGCTGCAGGCATTGAAGAACGATCCGTCCCGGGCGAGAGACATCGACGATATCCGCAAGCTGCTGCGTGCGGGCCGCGGCAAGCTCAATATGACCGAGGTCACCAGCTACTTCGAGCTGTTCGATAGCGCTGATCTGCTGACGGAGCTGATGCGTGAACTCGAAACCTGAGTCTGGCGATCATCGCAGCCACTTCCCATTCGCGGCAGAAGGCGGGGTGTCCTACGGTTGCGTAACGCACCCGGATCCTTTTGCGGCGTTCTTTTCGCTGATGGAGGTCGTGGCTATGCTGTGCCCGACCCCGCCGCCGCACACTCCGCTTCGCGGTACGGATTTCCGCCTGTAGCTGTACGGCGCAGCGAATCATGGCGTGCCTGGCTGGTGACAGCGGTGACGCCGAAATGTATTGAGAGCGAGGTAGTGCGATGAGCGAAGTCGTTTTTCTTGTTGAGGAAGCCCCCGAAGGAGGCTATTCCGCACGTGCGCTCGGCGAGTCGATATTCGCTCAGGCCGAAACGTTGGAGGAACTACGTGAAAACGTGCGCGATGCCGTTCGATGCCACTTTGACGAGGATCGAAAACCTACGGCAATCCGGCTGCATTTTGTCCGTGACGAGGTCATGGCCGCATGAGACTGCCTCGGGACATGGATGCCCTGGACCTCGTGAAGGCATTGCACAGACTGGGATATCAGGTCGTTCGGCAGACGGGAAGCCACATCCGGCTGCATTGCGAACAACCGGTAGCGCATTCGCTCACGTTACCGAATCACGCGCCAATTAAACTCGGCACTCTTGCCGCGATACTGCTCGACATCGCCACAGCGAGGCGCATCAGCAAGGAAGAGCTCGCCCGTCAATTGTGGAGCGAGTGAACGTTTCGGCTGTTGCGGTGCGGCGCTTGCTGCGACGCTTCTTTTGAAATCCTTTCTACTGTCACGCGGCTTTGTCAATGTCCCAGCAGTCCGGATTGTTCGGCTTCGACCCCCCAGTCCCCACGGACCGCCTGTTCCTCGGCTTATTCCCGGACCCGGCAGCCGCTGCTCGCATCGACTCGCTCGGCGAGGACCTCTGCCGTCGACTTGACCTGCGCGTACCGCGCCATCAGGTCGAGCGGCTGCATGTCACGGTGTTCCATATCGGCGACTGGGCCGGCCTTCCGGCAGCCACCGTCGAGACGGCCATCGACGCGGCGGCTGCGCTGCGCACGGCGCCGTTCGACGTCCGCTTCGACGAGGTCATGAGCTTCTCCGGCAACCCGCAGCGCCGGCCGCTGGTGCTAAAGGCCAGCGCAGGCAACGAGGCGCTGCATACCTTTCGCGAACAGCTTGGCCGCGAACTGCTCAGGGTCGGACTCGGCCGCTGCGTCACGCGCACCTTCGAGCCGCATGTCACGCTGGCCTATGCACCGCAGGGCGTGGCCGCCGAGCGGGTCGAGCCCATCGTGTGGCGGGCCACGGAATTCGTGCTCATCCACAGCCTGCTCGGACAGACGCGCTATGTCCCGCTCGGCAACTGGCCGCTGCTTGCGGCCTGATCCATGAAGCCATGGTGCTCGTGACGACAAACTCGCAACGGCCATGAGCGACATTCTCTACGGCCCGCGCTTCGACCGCCTCGGACGCGACAGCGTGATCCTCAATGCGCAGGCGCGGCGCCACGAGGCGCGCGCGGTGCAGGGCCCGCTGTCGATCAAGCATGTGGTCTGCGGCGAAGCGTCCTGGCGCATCGGCGCGCAGCGCTTCACGGTCGATGCGGATACGGCGCTGGTGCTGGCGCGCGACGAGATCTACGACATGGAACTGCAGGCCGCCGAACCGGTGGAGACACTGGTCGTGTTCTTCTCGCATGAAATCGAGGCCGATGCCTGCAGCAGCAGGCTCGCGCGCCTCGACCGCCTGCTCGACGATCCTTCGCTGCGGCCGCATGAACTGCTCGCGGTCACGCGGCGGCTGTGGCCATCGCGGCGATTCTGCCGACCGCTGGACGAGCTGCGAGCGCTCGCACAGGCCGACACCACCGGGCCCGAAGCGGAGCTGCGCCTGCGCAGCCTGCTCGACCTGATGCTCGACCTCATCAGCGAGGTCCGCTCCGAGCGCGAGCGCATCGCGGCGGCGCGCCCGGGCACGCGCGCAGAGTTGCACCGCCGTGTGCTCGCCGGCAAAGCCTGGCTCGACGAGCACTACGCGTTGCCGTTCTCGCTTGCCGAGGCCGCTCGCGCCGCGTGCCTCGCGCCGCATCACTTCCACCGCAGCTTCAAGGCGGTACTGCGCCGCACGCCATTCGCGCATGTCAGCGAACGGCGCCTGCTGAAAGCGCGACGCCTGCTGCTGCAGGGGGCCGCGTCGGTGACGGAAGCCTGCCTGGCCGTCGGCTACGAAAGCCTGCCGAGCTTCTCGCGCCAGTTCCGCCGGCGCTTCGGCGCCGCGCCGGGCACGCTGCTGCGGTAGCGCTGGGCGCCGCGATCCGGTCGGCGCCGGCGGTGCAGACGCCGATTTGTCAGCGCCGAGACTCGATGCCTGGTTTTCGCAAGCTACGATAAGCGCGCTCCGGTGCATTGCGGCAGCATAGCCGCACCTTCCACGGAGTGCCCGCCATGCCCGACACCGCTGCCGTTTCCGCCGACGAATTCTTCTGCCTGATCGGCAGCGGCGACCAGCCCGCCGTGCAGCAGGCTTTGCGCCGCGATCCGCGGCTCGCCGATGCGCGCACGGCGCAAGGCATTCCGGCGACGCTGTGGGCGCTTTACCACGAACGCGGCGATCTCGCTGCCTGGCTCGCACGGCAGCGCAGTGCGCTGGATTTCGCCGAGCAGATCGCGCTGGGCCACGACGCAGCCGTGCGCGCGCTAGTCGAAGCCGATCCGGCCCTGTTGCAGTCGCGCTCGGCCGATGGTTTCACCGTGCTGGGGCTGGCCGTGTTCTTCCGCCAGGGCGCGCTGGCGCGCTGGATGATCGAGCAGGGCGCCGACGTCAATGCCTGCGCCGACAACGCGATGCGCGTAGGACCGATTCATGCGGCGGTCGCGCGCGGCGACCTGCAGACCTTGCAGACACTGCTCGATGCCGGCGCCGATCCGGACATCCCGCAGGCGCAGCAGGTACGGCCCATCCACGCCGCCGCGCTCGCCGGCAACACGGTGATCGCCGCTTTGCTGCATTTCCACGGTGCCGATCCGGGCCTGCCCAACGAACAGGGCGACACGCCGGCCACGCTGGCACGTCGCGCGGGGCACGAGGCGCTGGCGCTGCAGCTGGAGCGGCTGGTGCAGGCGCGCACGGTGTAAACGGTCCCGGTCCATCGCAGCAGCGTGTTTCGCGCGTGCGCCTCGTGGCAGAGGCGATCAGTCGGCCGTCGCGCCGTTGAGCGCGCCCGCTGAAGCACCGCTGGCGACAGATTCAGCGGGGCGGCGCAGCGCCCCGCAGCGCCTTCAACAGCAGGTTCACCGAAGCTGCCGCGGACCCGTCGCCGGTCAGCGCAACGGCGGCGAACGCGTGGTCTTGCGGCGACCAGATCATCAGCGCGCCCGCGCCGGGCGTACCGCCCGCATGGCCGATCCAGGCAAGGCGCGTGGCGCCGTCGGGTATGTCGAACACCATCAGGCCGAGACCGTAGTAGGTGCCGGCGTCGAACATGGGATAGAGCGTCGCGGTCATGTCGGCCACGCGCGCGGCGGGCAGCAGGTCGCCGTTGAACAGCGCGGCGAGAAAGCGCGTCATGTCGGCTGCGTCGGCGGCTATGGGGCCCGCGGCGCCGGGCCAGCGCGGATCCAGGGGTTTTTCTTTCGTCGATGTCAGTGGCGCGATGTCGCGTGTGTTGCTGTCGGCGTGCAGGGCGCGGGTGTGTTTCAGGCCGAGCCTGTCGATGATGCGTGCGGCGATCGCCTGATCGGGCGGGCGGCCATCGACCTGTTGCACGATTGCGCCGAGCAGGTCGTAGCCGGTGTTGCTGTAGCGCCAGTCGGCGCCGGCGCAGAACATCGCGCCGTGCCGCCGCGCGATGGCGAGGTTTTCCTGCAGCGTGCGCAGGCGTGGTTCTGCGCGTGCCTTGCGGTCTTCGTTGGCGCTGAACAGGCCGCTGGTATGGGCGAGCAAGTCGCGTACGGTGATCGCCTCGCCGTTGGGCACGTCCTTGATCCAGCGCGACACGGGCGCGTCGAGATCGAGCCTGCCCTCGGCGGCGAGCTGCAGCACGACCAAGGCAGTGAAGGTCTTGCCGGCGCTGGCCCAGTAGAGCAGCGGGGCGTCGGCGGGCGTGACGGATTTTGTCCACATTCCGCGGCCGGGTGCGGCGACGGCGGCGCTGACGGCGGTTGCACCACTTGCCTTGTG
>JAAFHE010000387.1 GCA_013298265.1 Lysobacterales bacterium
GCCCCGCCGGCCAGGCCAACCTGAGCGCGGCCAACCGCGGCTTCACGACCCACCGCCGGGACCGGCCAATGCGATGGGTTTCGATGCCTCTTGCCGCTTTGGTCCGAATGCTGGACGGCCAACCAGCCAGCACCGTCTAATGACTGGCCTATCCGGAGTTCGTTGCGATGCGCGTCGGGCCATCGGTTTCATCGTTCGTGCCAGATTCCGATCTGACCCGCCTGCTGCACGCGTGGCGTAACGGCGACGGGCGCGCCCTCACGGCCGCCATTGAACAGGTCTATGCCGAATTGCGGCGGATCGCCGCGCAGCGCATCGGCCGGCAGGGCCAATCCGCCACGCTGTCGCCGACCGAACTCGTGCACGAGGCCGTGCTCGGCTTGCTGCCAGTGCCGTTGGATTTCGCCAATCGCACGCATTTCCTCGCCACCTTGTCGCTGGCGATGCGCGCCATCCTGGTCGATCACGCGCGTGCGCGCGCGACGGACAAGCGCGGCGGCAACCGCGTCCGCATGAGCCTGTCGCGCCTGGATTCCGCCGACGCCGCCGATGCGGCCTTCGATCTGCTTTCGCTGGAACAGGCGCTGACGCAACTGGAAAGCTTCGATCCGCGCTGCGGCCAGGTCATGCACCTCACCTATTTCGGCGGGATGGACCAGGAGGAAATCGCCACGCTGCTGAACGTCTCGGTGCCGACGGTGAAGCGCGACCTGCGCTTTGCACGCTCGTGGCTGTTGAAGGCGATCGGAGAAGAAATCTGAGCCATGGATACCAAGCGCTTCGCACAACTGCGCGCCCTCTATGAAGTGGTCGTCGATCTCGGCGCGGACGCCCGCGCCGGCGCGCTGCAACGCCATGGCGCCGACGCCGAACTCGCCGCCGAAGTCCTGCAATTGTGCGCCGCCAGTGATCGCGACCACACGCAGGCGCTCAGCCTCCCGCGCGATGCCTTGCTGCCAGAAGCCGACACGCCGCAACCCGTACCCGGCGACGTATTCGGCGCCTGGCGCATCGGCGAAGAAATCGGCCGCGGCGGCATGGGCCGTGTCTATCGCGTCGAACGCAGCGACGGCAGCTACTCGCAGACCGCCGCGCTGAAATTCATCAACGGTCTGGCGCGCGATGAAGCCATTGCCCGCTTCGCGCGCGAACGCCAGCTGCTCGCCGATCTGACTCACCCGAACATTGCCCGCTTGCTCGACGGCGGTACGACCGCACAGGGCCGGCCGTTTCTGGTGATGGAATACGTCGACGGGCGCCGCACCGACAGCTATTGCCGCGACAAGAAACCCGGCCGTGACGCGATCATCGACCTGTTCGTGCGCATCTGCGCTGCCGTCAGCCACGCGCATCGGCAACTGGTGGTTCACTGCGACCTGAAGCCGTCCAACATCCTGGTGAATGCACAGGGCCAGCCGATGCTGCTCGACTTCGGCATCGCGCAACTGGCCGACCGCATCGTCGACGGCGAGGCGGCGGCGTCGATTCAGACGTCGTCCGGCTACACGCCGGGCTATGCCAGTCCCGAGCAGCGACGTGGCGATCACGTCGGCGTCGCCAGCGACATCTACAGCCTTGGCGTCGTGCTCGGCGACATGCTCCGGGCGGCGGACGTCGAACCCGGCAGAGAGCTCGGCGCCATCATCGCGATGGCCACACGCGAGGAACCCGCGGCGCGCTACGCCTCGGTCGACGCGCTATGTGACGACCTCGCCCGCCTGCGCACGCATCAGCCCGTGCGTGCGCTGCCCGCGACGGCGGTCTACCGCGCATCGCGCTTCGTATGGCGCAACGGATTGGCGCTGACCATCCTGGCGGGCGTCGTGGCGTTGTCAGCGGCTTTCACCTGGCAGGTGATGGCCGAACGCGACCGCGCGCGCCAGGCCGAATCGGAAGCGCGCGCCTCGGAAGATGCGGCGCGCAAAACCGCCGCGTTCCTGACCTCGGTGTTCGAAGGTGCCAACCCCGATACCGGCAGCGGAACGGTCTCCAGCACTGCCCTGCTCGATCAGGCATTGGCGCGGGTTGAACGCGATCTGAAAGACGATCCGCCGGTGCAGGCACAGATGTCGGCGGCGCTGGCCAAGGTGCTGCTGGTGATCGGACAGCACGATCACGCGATGGCCCTATACGACAAGGCCATCGCGATGGAGCGCGCGCAGAACCGGCCGCTGGTGCTGGCGGAGATGCTGATCGATCGCAGCGGCGCGCAGATGAAATACGACGCCGGTGATACCTCGACCGGCGACGTGCGCGAGGCGATGCGGCTGATCGACAGCAATGCCGCTGTCGATTCGCCGCTGCGGCTGGAACTTATCAACACCGCCGCCGGGGTGCTCGCTGACGCGGAACCCGACGAAGCGGCACCCGTGTTCGAGCAGGTAGTCGCGCTGACGCGCCAGCTCAAACCCGACAGCCGGCAATTGATCGAGGCGCTGGGTTCCCATAGCTGGAACGAACGCCGTCGCGGGAACTACGACCGGGCCATCGCGCTGCGGCGGGAGGCCAATGCCTTGCAGGTAAAGTTGCTCGGCGAAGCGGACGAAGATTCGATATTGGGACTGGAAGCGCTCGCCAATACCATGACGCTGGCGCGCCGCTTCGACGAAGCCGAACCGATGTTCCGGCACGCCCGGGAACTGCGCCAGAACGCAGGACTTCTGGACAGCAGGGCCGGGGCCTGGTGCCTGGCCCAGTACGCGACGATGCTCGAAAAATCCGGGCGTCCGCTCGAAGCGCTGCCGCTGTACGACGAGATTTTCGCGATCGCCGCGCGCCGATATCCGGCGACCGACGCTGCGCTCATCATCTGGCACAACAATCTCGCGCTCGCCGCTTCCACTGCCGGCGATCTTGTCCGCACCGGGACCTTGACGCGCAGCAATGTGGTGGACGCCACGAAAGCCTGGGGCATCGACGCCGACAACACGCTGCTCATGCTGTTCAACCAGGGCACGCTGCAGACCTGGAAGGGTTGCGACGAGGAGGCCGGTGCGGCGCTGGCGCAGGCACTCGCCGGATATGCCGCGAAGAGGCCGCCGCACGATATCGATCTGAACGACACCCGCGTGATGCGTGCGCGCTGGGCAACGATGTGCCGGCGTTTCGAGGAGGCGCAGGGCCTGTTGGCGGAAGCGGCGCGTTACCGTGACAGCTACAAGAGCCTGTCGGCCTTTCGTCTGGCGGAAGCGCAAGCGCTGTTGCGACTCGAACGCGATGGCGACACGGGAGCGATGGAAAAAGTGGAAAATTTGGCGGCCAGCACCTATGCGCGCGGCGACCCGCGGGTGGCGCTTGCGCGCTTGCCGCGTGCGGAATGGCTGCGGGCGCAGGGTCGCGGCGACGAAGCGGCGAAATTGGCTGCGGGCATCTTGTCGGGCCTCGAAGGCAGGCTGGTGCCGGAATCACCGTTGCTCGCTCGTGTCCGCGACTTGTTAACCAGCCTTTCTCACACCCGTTCGTAGCGAGGCCGTCGAGACGCCCGTTCAGATGCGCGCCGCGCACTCCAGTGCCGGCGCAGGCGTAGCGACACTCCGTCGAGCCGACACGAGCGAGCAGCGCGCGTCCGGGCGAGTCGATCGGCGACCGCAGTAGAAGGGGGGGTCAGAAAGGCGGGCTACTGTGGCGACGGACAGAAATAATCCGATCCGGATGATCCCTGCGGTCTCCGAAAAACGAAAGACGCGCTGACGCTGCCCTCCCCGCGGCAAATCCGGAGTCTTTCATGTCCAGCCACCCGACTGTCCCGTGGTGCCGACGCGCCGTCGCTGCCGTCGTCCTGACGCTGCCGCTCGCCGCCTCCGCCGCCTCCGCCGCGACCGTCGCCTGCACGGATTCGCCGCCGGCGATGTTCGAACTGTCCATCGGCAGCGGCGTGATGCGCGACAGCAAGGAAAGCCGCATCGAAGTCCGCGCGCATGCGGACGGCTGCATCGCAGTGCATCGGCCGTGGTTCCTGCGTGATGCGGGCGACTACGAACTTCGCCTCGGTGCGCAGGAATGGGCTGCACTGCAAAAAGCAGTAGCACCCGACGAGCTGGGCAGCCTAGACCGTAAGAGCCTCGCCGCGCAGACAAGCGGCGTGTGGAAAGGAACCTCGGCCAGTGCGGTCGTGTTCGCCGATCCCGATGCCGACGTGTTCACGTTGCAATGGCGCGACGGCGGCAAGTCGCGTCAGCTGGTCGCGCGCAATCCGCTGCAGGCGGCGGCGCGCCAGCCCAAGGCCGCCGAGGTGAACCGCGTCGCCGAGGCGATCGGTGCCTTGCGCGCCCTCGCCTCGCGCCCCGGCAGGCGCGTCGGCGCGGAGGGCACGCCATGAAGCGTCTGCACCTCACGGCCTTGGTCGCGTTCGCCGTCACCGTGCTGCCGCAGTCGGGCCTCGCCGGCGGCTTCGTGACCGTGAATCAGGACGAGCCCGATCGCGTCGCGCACCAGAACTACTACGGAACCGGCGGCGAGCTGTCGTCGATCCGCGTCTGCATCGACAACTCGGTCAACCCCGCGCTCGCAACGGCCGCGGAACCGGCGGTGCGCAACGTCGTCGCCACCTACAACCGCTTCCGCTCGCTACCGAACAACACCTTCGCCAGCGGCGCCGATACCAGTGCGCCGCCGGACCAGGTCGATTTCGAGACCGTGCTGCTGCACGAATTCATGCACGCGAATGGCCTGGACCATCCCAACCAGGCCAACAACCCTGCGGGCAACGGCACGTACGGCTATTACGACTCGCGC
>JAAFHE010000390.1 GCA_013298265.1 Lysobacterales bacterium
ACCGGAATCGGCGAGCGACGCCGGGCCGACGAAGCCGTGCATGCCCAGATGGATGAGACGGTATTGCGCTAGCGGAAGCTGCAGGAACGCGTTGCGTGTCGCTTGATGACCGGCCAGTGTAGTCAGAGGTTTTTGCTGCAGGTGCCGCTGCAACGTCGCTGCTTCGCGCTGGCTGGCGGCGAGCCGTGGCAGTGTCGCGGTGTCGGCGTTGCGCGCGGCGTCGCGATGGGCCGCCGCGATGCGCTCGTCGCCGGCGTCATAGACCGGATCGACGACGGCAAGCGCGTGCTGCGGACGTGCGGCGGGATCGTTGTTCCGGGTCAGGCGCCGGCGCCGGATTTCGTCAGCCGTGCGCAGCGAGGGCGCCAGCGTGATTTCCACCTGTTCAATAAGATCCTGCGAGGGCTCCGCCGGATTTGTGTTCGCGCAGCGTAGTGCAGGCCAGGGCACGAGGTGCAGCCCTTCATCCGCAACGAGCAGCACGGCATCCGCATCAAGCGAGCCGCGCAGCGGCTGCCACACGCTGCGGCAGAGTTCCGAAAGCGCGGCCTCCGCGGCGGGGTCGCCGTCGAAGATCCGGCGCGCGGCCGCGATCTGCGATTCGAGTGCGGCGCGGCCCGGCAGGCGCACGAGCGCGATACGGTCCTTGTGCGCAATCCACGCATAGCTGTGTTCGGTCGCGACGGCGTAATGGACGATCGCGGTTTCGCGCGCGAGTGTCGCGATCACGTCGGACATGGCCTGTGTCTGCGCCGTGGCGGGGGCGATGTCGGCGCGCGAACGTTCCAGCTTCGCGAGCTGTGCCGATACTCCGTGCAGTTCCTCGTCGATCATGGCGCGCGCCGTCGCCGGCAGACTGCGCTCCTGGGCGAGCCAGCGCGCGGCGGCCAGTTCCACTTCGCGCGCCGCGAGCCTGCGATAGTCCTCGGACGGCGGCGCGGTGTCTGTCGCCCGGTTTCCGATCGTTTCCAGCAGCGAACGCGAACGCTGGTCGGCGACGACGGCCAGCGCCTCGCGCATCAGCGCGGGGGCGTTGCTTGCCAGCGCGTGTTCGGCCAGCGCGACGAGCTGTCCTTCGTAAAGTTCGCGGCGCGTGGCGACGAAGCGGGCGCGCCCCTCGGCGCTGTAGATGCTGTTGCGCGCCCGCTCGATGTAGGCAATGCCCTGTGCGTAGGCGTGCGCCGCGGCCGGCAGGCGCTGCAGCGCGACCAGCGAGCGCGCTTCGAGCGCATGCATTTCCGCCGCGTCGACGGTCAGGGCACGCGCCTGCGCAAGGCGCAGCGCCTGGCGGATCTGCGTCAACGCGGCGTCGCTGTCACCCGTGGCGAGCAGCAGACGCGTGCGCTGCATCTGTACCCGACAGCGCAGGTAGTCGTCGTGCAGTGCGTCGGCCAGTGCCTGGGTGCGGGCGATCGTGCTGCGGGCCAGGTCGAGCTGATTCGTGTCGATCTGTGCCGGCGCGAGCCGCAGCAGTGCCTGGGCCAACGTGCGCGGTTCGGCATCGACCTCGGCCAGCGTGACCGCCTCGACGAACGCGGCGGGAACGGCGGGTTCGCGCGCTTCGCGCCGTTCCAGTTCGCCGAGCAGCAACAGCGTGCGCACGATGTCTTCGCTGTTGCGCACGCGGCGCTGGATGGTCAGCGCTTCTTGCAGCAGTGCGCGGCCCTGCTGCGTATCACCGAGCATCACGCGCAGATTGCCGCGATGGCGCAGGACCAGGGCGAGATTGCGCGGATTGTCCTCGCGCCGGTAGATCGTTTCCGCGCGCGCGTAGAAGTCGCGCGCTTCCTCGTAGCGTCCCTGCGCGAACCGTTCCAGACCCAGGTTCATCAGCGGATCGCCGGTGGCGCGCCCGTTGCCGCGTTCGCCGAACTCGATCGCCTTGAGAAATCCTTCGGCGGCCTTTTCCGACTGGCCCGCCATCGAATACGCGCCGGCCTCGTTGTTCCAGGCGACCCCGAGGCGCGCGTAGTCGCCGGTCGCCTCTGACAGTTCACGATTGTGCAGGCTGCAGGCGAGGTTCGCGTCGACGCTCTCGCGCGAGGTGACGGCGAGGCACAGGTTGCCGTCGATCAGGACCTTGAACAGCGAGTCCTCCACGCCGTCGAACGCGCGCAGTGCCTGGCGCAGCGGCGCTTCGGCCCGGCGCCCGTCGCCAAGGCGCCAATGGCTCATGCCAATGTTGTTGTAGGCGGCGGCGATGAAGTCGGGATCCTTGCCGGCCCGCAGCCAGGGCAGCGCGGACTCCAGCAGGGCGATGAGCTCGGCGCGGCGGTTCTGCTGCCGCAGTAGCTGGTCGAGCAGGAACAGCGCGCGTGCGGCATCGCGTGCGTCGCCGAGCGACTGGCGCAGGGCGAGCAGCTGCTGCGCGGCGTCGATGCTGGCGGCTTCGCCGGCACGCGCCGGGTCGGCGGTGCGCTGGGCGATCTCGGTTTCGAGCAGGTCGGCCGCGTGCGCGTGTGCCTGTTGCTCATCGGTCAGATCGCGAACCCGTGTGCGCAGCGTAAAGCGGCCGCCGCGGGACCCCGGCCGCGTCGCGCGTATCTGCAGCGTGCCGTCCTGGCCCGGCGCGAGGTTCATGCCGAGGCGGTGTTCTCCGGTGCGTGGGAAGTCGCCGTCGTTGCTGCTCAGCCGGCGTTCGCCGGACTGCCAGCGCAGTTCCAGGTCGACGCCGTGTTCGATGGCCTGCACGAGCAGGCCTTGTGCGCGCGGCGAAGCCGCCAACGTGAATTCAAGCTGCTCGTCGGGCTGCAGCGCACGATTGATCTCGGCATCCAGCGCCAGCGATTCGCCGGCGGCGAGCGACGCCGCGCACCACAGCGCTGCCAGCAGCCCGCAGCCGATCCTCGTGACGCACATGCCCCCTCCGATGACTGGGCGCGAGGTTCCCTATGCCGCGTGGCCGTTGCTGCTCCGGTTACGGACGATCGTGCGGGCGCCTCAGAACGCGGAAAGGTTGAACGGATCGTGCTCGGCGCTGGAGTTGTCGCCACCGCCTTCGGCCAGGCGGATCTTGAGTGCGAGGCCGTCGCGCGAGTCGGCTTTGGCCAAGGCTTCCTCGAGCTCGATGCGGCCTTCCTTGTACAGCGCGTAGAGGGCCCGGTCGAAGGTCTGCATGCCTTCCTGCAGGCTGCGGTCCATGGCTTCCTTGATTTCGTGCACCTGGCCGCGGCGCATGAGGTCGCGGATATGCGGCGTATTGATGAGGATCTCGACCGCCGGCATGCGGCGGCCGTCCTTGCCGACGACGAGGCGCTGCGAGATCACCGCCTTGAGGTTCAGGGCGAGGTTCATCAGGATGTTCTTGTGCGAGGCTTCCGGGAAGAAATTGAGGATGCGCTCGATGGTCTGGTCGGCGTTGTTGGAGTGCAGCGTCGCCAGGCAGATGTGGCCGGTTTCGGAAAACGCGATCGCCGCTTCCATGGTTTCCACATCGCGGATCTCGCCGATCATGATGACGTCGGGCGCTTCGCGCATCGCGTTCTTGAGCGCTTCGTGGTAGCTGTGGGTATCCAGCCCGACTTCGCGCTGATTGACGATGGATTTCTTGTGCCGGTGCAGGTATTCGATCGGATCCTCAATCGTGAGGATGTGTCCCGACTGGCTGACGTTGCGGTGATCGATCATCGCCGCGAGCGTGGTCGACTTGCCCGAGCCGGTCGCGCCGACGACGAGGATCAGTCCGCGCGGCTCCATGATGATGTCTTTGAAGATCTGCGGCAGCTTGAGCGCATCGACGGTGGGGATCTCGCTCTTGATCGCGCGGATCACCATGCCGACTTCGCCGCGCTGCTTGAACACGTTGATGCGGAAGCGGCCGGCGTCCTTCACCGCGATCGCCATGTTGAGTTCCAGGTCGCGTTCGAACTGCGGTACCTGGCCTTCGTCCATCAGCGAATAGGCAATCTTCTTGACCATGCCGCCCGGCAGTCCGGTGTTGCCCAGCGGGTAGAGCTTGCCCTCGACCTTGATGTTCACCGGGGCGCCAGTCGTCAGGAACATGTCCGACGCGCCTTTCTCGGTCATGAGCTTGAGAAAGTAGCCAATATCCATGCTCGCCTCGTTTGCGACATGCGTGACGGCCGCCGCCGTCGTTATGCTGGGAATCCCGCTGCGTACGGGACCACGGCACGGTGCAATGATCGTGCCGAGGTAAACAAACTGCGGATTCCCCACCCTGATTTCGGCTGGAGTTATGACACCAACGGCTGGAAAAATCCATGTACTGGCGCTGCTTCTGCTGATTGCGTCACCGGCGTGGTCGGCACGTCCCCGCGCGCCGTTGCCGGAGCTGCAGATGGCTGCGAACGCGATGGCGCTGGCCGAGGAAGTCGGCGCGGCCACGTATGCGCCGCTGGAGCTGCGCTACGCCGCCGAACAGCTCGACCAGGCGCTGCAACTGCAGGAGAGCGGCGACACCGCGCAGGCGCGGCGGCGGCTGGAACAGTCGCTGGTGAACAGCGACCTGGCCGTTGCGAAATCGCGTCTGGGCCGCACGCGCGAGGCGGTGCAGGTCCAGGCCGCGGCGAATGCGCAGCTACGCGGCGACGGCGCCGCGCCGGTGGATACGCCATGACGCGCGCAGTGATGGTCCTGCTCGCGCTGCTGCTCACCGCCTGCGGTTCCGCGCCGCGGCGCGATCTCGACTACGACCGCCTGCATGCGAGCCTCGACGCGCTGGCGGCCGATCCCGAGCTGGCCCCTCTGGCGCTGGCCGAGCGCG
>JAAFHE010000039.1 GCA_013298265.1 Lysobacterales bacterium
CGGGCCGGAGGAAGAGTGATCGCTCAGAACCGCAGGTTCTGATCACTCTGAACGCCCAACGGGCCGGAGGAAGAGTGATCGCTCAGAACCGCAGGTTCTGATCACTCTGAACGCCCAACGGGCCGGGACGAAGAGTGATCGCTCAGAACCGCAGGTTCTGATCGGTCTGAACGCCCGGCGGGCCAGACCGGCTAGTGCCTGCACAGCAGGCGTTTGGCGGGGTTGTGGAGATCGGGTGCTGAGTACAAGAGCGGTAGTGCCAGGACTTGTTCAGAACTTCCCTGGGATTGCAGGGCAGACGCGACGCGTTCCGGGGAAAAGCTGATCCGCTACCGCGTCAGCCTTCAGCGCATGCGGCATACCGGTCATCGCCGCGCCGGACCGCCGCCCGCATGCGCAACATAAGTTCGCGCCGTTTGGGGTTGCCGGCCCGAATTCCGCTAGGCTGTGGCAGGCCCTGCGCGGAAATCGGCTGGTGACGACTGCCTCAGTTGGACTCATTGAAGATCTGGAGCCGCACCGCCGGCTGCTGGAGCGCGCCGTCGCTGCGGTGCCGCATCTTCAAGTGCGCTTTAGTGTCGGGTCCCTGGCCGAGGCCCGCCCCTATTTGCAGCCTGCCCCCGACCTGATACTCGTCGACCTGGGCTTGCCGGATGGTCGCGGCGACAGCTTGCTGCAGGAACTCGGCCCAGAAACTGCGGTGCTGGTTGTGACTGTTTTTGGCGATGAAGACAATGTCGTGCGCGCGCTGGAGCGTGGCGCCCGCGGCTACGTACTCAAAGATGCAGGCGAGCGCGCCGTGGTCGATGCCATTATCAGCGTGCTGGCTGGCGGTGCGCCGCTGACGCCATCGGTGGCGGCACATCTGCTCAAGCGATTCCGCCACCCGGATCTGGCGGCACCGGCATCACCGGCGAACGAGGCACTGACACCAAGGGAATTTGAGGTGCTGAGATTGCTGGCGCGCGGCTTCAGTTATCGCGAAGCAGCAACACATTTGTCCATTTCTCCGCACACGCTTAGCCACTATGTGAAGCAGATCTACGGCAAGCTCGCGGTAAATTCGCGCGGCGCTGCGGTGTTTGAAGCGGTCAATCAGGGGATTCTTCGCCTTGACTAGCTCCGTGACAGTCGCGACGTATTCGCCGTATCGGCGCACATTCTGGCTGTTAGCGCCAATGCTGTTGGTGGCCGTTACAGGCTATTTTGCGTTGCGCTGGGTCGGTGCAGCCGGAGTGCCGCCATTGCCGCCCATCGTCGAGGTAATGGCCGGTCCCGCCGACTGGCCGCCGGATTCCGCGACGCTTGGCGGCTTGCGCGATGACTGGACGCCGCGCACGCTTCCGATTCGCACGTGCAAAATCAAATGCGAGACCCCCTACGTCGGATACGCCTACCGGTTCACCGTCGATGGGACTGCGCAAAATCGCTGGGGCGTATACGTCCGTCGCGCAGACTCCAATGTCGCGGCGTATTTGAATGGCCAGTTGATTGGACTGCGTGGGCGTATGGAAATGCCGCCCAGCAGTATCCGCACCGCCCAACTGTTCGAGTTTCCAGCGACGCTGCTGCGGCCTGGCGCGAACGTGCTGGTATTGATCGTAGTACGCGAACTGCGCGGCTTTGGCGGCCTGTCGCCCTTTCACATCGGCGAACTGGAGCAACTGCAGCCAGCCCTGCAGTCGCGCAGGTTCCTGACTGAAGACCTGCCTTACGGCGTGAGCTGGCTACACGGCGCAAGCGCACTGATCGCTCTGGGGCTGCTGCTCGCGGGCCGGCGCGAACCGGTCATGATCTGGTACACGGTAAGTGCTGCATTCTGGTTGTTGTACACCTTGCTGGGTCAGATTCCCGACTGGCCCGCCGATCCGCTCGCGCGACAGCAATGGATGTGGCTTTCGTCACTCGGGTGCATGTGCTTTACGACGCTGTTTGGCGTATCACTGCATGACAAGCCACCGCGCACGGCCGTTGTACTGTTGATTGCGATTTTCGTGCTGGGAATCGCCAATGTCGCCGCAGCCGGCAGTCTGCCCGGCCTGGACTGGTATACAAGGCTGATCTGGCCGCAGTACTACGTCAAATGGAGCGGCTATGTGCTGATCCCCGTCGCGTTCTTCGCCATCAGCCGCTATGCAGCACGCTCGCTGCGGCCGGTCAACGCGGGCTGGGTGGCCGCCATGTTCGTCTTGCCTGCGCTGCTGGGAATAGGCGATATGTTGAACGGACCAGGCGTGCTGGAGTTCGCCTTGTCGCCGATTTCCGGGCTAGGCATAACCGCTGCGTTTTGGCTCGAGCTTTCGCGCAGGATTCAGGACAATGCGCGGCGCATGGCGGCATTCAATAGCGAACTGGAAAACACAGTTCGTGAGCGCGAATTGCAGTTGCGCAACAGTTTTCAGCAGTTGGGCGAGGTAGAACGAGCGCGGACCCTGGCGGAAGAACGCACGCGCATCATGCGTGACATGCATGACGGGGTTGGCGGTCAGTTGACGCTGCTGCTCGGCGTGGTCGCTGATGAGCAGGTCAGCCGCGAAGAAATTGCCCGGCAATTGCAGCAAAGCCTGGAAGATCTGCGTTTGGTCGTCGATTCGCTGCAGGCTTCTCCCGGCAACGACTTGCTGGAAACCTTGGGAATTTTCCGCGAGCGCGTAGAGCCGCGTCTGCGTCAAGCGGGGTTGTCCCTGCACTGGCGAGCCAATCCCGATCTGGAATTGCCTGGGTTCGGCCCCGAGGCTGCCCTGAAACTGTTCCGGATCCTGCAGGAAGCGTTAAGCAACGTACTGCGCCATGCTCAGGCGCGCAACATCGAATTGCGAGTAACTGCCGATGCCCGTGATCTGGTCATCGACGTAGCCGACGATGGTCATGGCTTGCCGGAACCCGCGCCGCGGCGCGGCCAGGGATTGCGCAACATTCGCGCACGGATTGCGGAGCTGGGCGGAACGTTGCGCATAGAAAGTGCCGCTGGGAAAGGCACTTGTCTGCAGATACGCGTGCCGCAGGCAGTGCACGCCTGAACCCGGCGCCGGGCGCATCCCATGTTTATGGGATGCGCCCCCACGCCCCGTTGAAGACACTGCCGCCACCTGGCCGCTATGCGTCGCAAGCCGCAATTGCCGGCAACAACCTAACGATTCCCCGTCAGCCCGGGGAGCAATGGCGCTAGTGACGCCAGCGGCCGGGCTTTGATCAACCAGGGGAAATCGATATGCGCAAGTTGCTTGTACTGTGCCTTTGCATCCTGGCGGCATCGCCAATTCACGCGGGCGAGATAGTGAACGGCGGCCACAACAAGCCTGCGAGGCAATTGTTGGGGAGCGGTGTACCGCACACGGAATCGCCGCAGACATCAATAGACGTTGATTCGCTGATCGCGGGTATAGCCGACCGCCAAATCGAATCCAACCAGGCCAGCGCTCAGTTCGGATACAGCGTTGCGCGGTTGGGCGATGTAAACGGCGATGGTTTCCAGGACCTCGCGATTGGCGCCCCCTACTGGGACAACGGTCAGGTCGACGAAGGCTCCGTGTTTCTGTTTCTGGGCTCCGCCACAGGCGTCGGCAGCGTTCCCGATGCAATGCTGGAAGCGGATCAGGCGTCTGCGCGATTTGGTATCAGTGTTGCCGGTGCCGGCGATGTCAACGGTGATGGCTACGACGACATCGTTGTTGGCGCGGAACTCTACGAATCGGGCGTGGAAACCGACGAAGGAGCGGCATACATATATTTTGGTGGTCCCGGCGCGTTCAACACCGTTGCGGATACGGTAATCCAGGGCAATCAATCTGCTGCTTATTTTGGCAGCAGCGTGGCCGGCGCGGGTGACGTGAACGGCGACGGCTTTGCCGATGTGCTGGTCGGTGCGTTCGGGTACGACGCCACCGGAAGCCAGAACGAAGGCGCGGCCTACCTGTTTTTTGGCGGTGCAGGTGCGTTCAACATTGCCGCCGACGCACGCCTGAGTTCGGGTCAGCTGGGCGCGCGCGCAGGCACCAGTGTTGCCGGTGCGGGTGACGTCAACGGCGATGGTTACGCCGATGTGCTGGTCGGCGTACCGCAACACGATGTGGGGCCCCACACCAACACGGGAGCGGCGCTGCTCTACTTCGGCGGCGCGGGCGCGTTCAACGTGGCTATCGACGCCGTTCTGCAAGTGTCCCAGGCCAACGCCGAGCTTGGCGCCAGTGTGGCAGCGGCCGGCGATGTCAATGGCGATGGCTATTCCGATGTTATCGTCGGCGCCGCGTTGTATGACGATCCGGAAGTGGATGAAGGAGCGGCCTTTATCTACTTTGGCGGCGTAGCACCATTTGATACGGTTGCCGACGTCACCCTTGAACTCAACCAGCCCGGCGCGGCGCTGGGTTTCCGTGTCGCCGGCGCCGGCGATGTCAACGGGGATAACTACGCCGATGTGATCGTCGGCGCCAATCTCTACGATGCGGGACAGACCGATGAGGGCGCGGCCTTTGTCTATCTGGGCAACGCCGCCGGCGTTGGTCCGGCGGCAGCCTTTACTCTGGAAAGCAATCAGGCGCAGGCGCGCACCGGTTTTTCCGCCGCCGCAGCGGATGTCAACGGCGATGGCTACGCCGACATTGCCATAGGCATTCCTGGGTATACCAATGGCCAGACTGAAGAAGGCGCCGCCTTTGTATACCACGGAGGTTCCCGTGCGCCGGATACCGATGCCGATGGGCAAGTCGAGTCGGACCAGCTTTCAGGCCAGGCCGGGCACAGCGTTGCAACCGGTGATGTGAACGGTGATGGCTATGACGATCTGATCGTAGGCGCCTATGGCTACGATTCCGCCAGCGTCAATTCGGGAAATGTCTTCGTTTATTTTGGAAATTCCGGCGGGTTCAATGCAGTTGCGGATGCCTCCCTGCCGGGCAGCCAGGCCGATGCGCGTTTCGGCGCCAGCGTTGCGGCGGGTGACGTCAATGGCGACGGCTTCGCCGACGTTATCGTGGGCTCACCGCTGTATAACCAGGGCGTCACCACGGATGCAGGCCAGGTCTCGGTTTACTACGGCAGCAGCGGCCCGTTTGACAGCACGGCCGATCGCACGATGACGTCTTCTCAAGCCGGTGCCCAGCTTGGCTACAGCGTGGGGTTTGCCGGAGACATCAACGGCGATGGTTATGGCGACGTGGTGGCTGGTGCGCCGTACATGGACACTCAGAGTAGCGACGAAGGTGCGCTACTTGTCTACTTTGGCAATCGGGTATTTGCCGGAACTGTTGCAGCTACGCTGCCATCGGGCCAGGCCGCCGCCTACCTGGGGACTAGCGTTGCCGGGGTCGGCGATGTCAACGGCGACGGCTTTGCGGATATCGCTGGCGGCGCACTGGGATACGACGGCACAACAGCAAATGATGGCGCCTTGTTTGTCTACTTTGGTGGATCACCATTTGATCAAGGTGTCGATTCACGTCCGCTGGGCGGTCAGACTTCTGCGCGGCTAGGCAACAGCATCGCCGCCGCTGGTGATGTCAATGGTGATGGCTATGCAGACGTCGTCGCTGGAGCAACGGAATACAGCAATGGCCAGGCCAATGAAGGCCGTGTACTGATTTATCGCGGTGGTGCAGGCGCTTTCTCCACTACTGCATTCGCCACTCTGGAAATGAACCAGGCGGGCGCGCGATTCGGCAGCAGCGTTGCGGGCGGCGCAGACCTCAATGCCGACGGCTATTCCGACATTGTCGTTGGCGCTTTTCAATTTGATACCACGGCAAATGGCGACGAGGGAGCGTTGTTCGCCTACCTTGGAGGCGCCGGCGCGTTTGACACCAGCGTGGATGTGGAATTCCGCTCCAACCAGCTGGCCTCCCGGCAAGGATTCAGCGCCGTACTGGGTGATATCAACGGTGATGGCTATGCCGATGTCGTAGGCGGCGTACCGAGTTACAACGGCGGGCTGGCAGAAGAAGGGGCGGCACTGGTGTTCCTCGGAAATGGCGCGGGCCGAGGCCTTATTCCGCAGCAGTTCCGCTCAACGACACCGGTGGCGCCCTGGGGAGCCTCGCAATCAGCCAGTGGCTTTTCGGCAGCGATGCAGGCGTTGGGGCCGCGAGGCCGGGAACGTAGCCGGCTACAACTCGAAGCCTGTCCGGCGGGTGCTGCATTTGGCGGCCCATCCTGCACCCGCACCACGGCGGCGGGCTGGACGGATACCACCGCCGCGGCTGCAGGCGTGGCAACCGTCGCGAACGCTACTGGCCTTAACTTGAATGCGGTTTACCACTGGCGTGTGCGCTCGCTGTATGCGCCATTGACCGTCACTCAGACGGGCATTACGGCACCGCCCAATCCCGCAGCCGGTCCCTGGCGGCGCATGGAGGCCGGTGGCGGAGTGGCGGACATCCGGGTAATCGAGTTCATCTTCCGTAGCGACTTCCAGTAGCAGCAAGTTCGCAACCCTGGCGCAAGTCGATGCAGCCCTGCCCGATGCGGGGCTGCATCTGCAGCAGACGGCAGGTTTGTGAACCCAATCCGTCGTCCTCTGCATAGTTGAATTTGCGAATAACCGGACAAGCGATCCATGCAAAAAAAAGCGCCGGGCAAACCTCGCCCGGCGCCGTGTCGTTGCGGCAGGGCCGCGACGTCCTTCCCTCAATCGATCAGAATGTGATGCTCCAGCTATCGATGCGGCCGACATCGCCGGCGGCGTTGTCGTTGACGCGCAGTCGCCAGTTGCCGTTGAGCGCTTCGCTGGACAGATTCAGCGTTACTGTCTTGTTGATGTTGTCGGTACCTGCGCCGGTGCGGTTGTGGATGTTGTACTGCGTGCCGTCCGGCGCGACGAGGTCAACCTTCAGATCACCCTGGTAGGTATGGACGATGGCGACCGTCACGGACGCATTGCTCGGTGCATTGCCGGTGCGGCCGGAGACCGTGATCGTGCTGTCGACCGTGGTGTTGTCGCCGATCGCGTAGTCGGTCGTGTTGGTGTAGGTCTGCGTGCCGCCACCGCCGCCGCCGTCGCAGTTGGCCAGGCAGCTACCGGCTTCGACGCGGTTGCGGATCGTCGTGGCCGGCTGCGAGCCAAAGCCGTTGTTGAAGTTGATGCCGACGTTGGTCAGGTGGCAGTAGCTCATGATCGTGCCGCCGCCGGAGGGATTGCCCGGCAGTGGGCAGCCGCCCTCGGTCCCGCCGGAGCAGCCGTCGATGGCCGTGTTGTTGCCGTTCCAGACGCAGGCATGGGTGTGGCGTGAGCCGAGCAGATGGCCGGCTTCATGCGTGACGACGCTGACCGTCCACGAATACGTCGGTACGGTGTTGAATGCCGAACTCACGCCGCTGGTGCACATGCTGGCCGAACGCGAGCTGTTGCAGATGCCGGAAAAGCCCGCGGCAACGCCGCCGCCGAGCGAACGGAAGGTCAGCAGTTGCGCGATCGTGCCGGTGAAGCTGCTGGCGCGGTTGCTCTGGAAGCTCGACAGATTGGCGCCCGAGTTGGCGCCGTTGTACGGATCGCTCGTGGTCCAGATGTAGGCCTGCTGCAGCTTCAGCGAAATGCCGTCGTTCGCATACAGGGTCGAGGAGTTGTTGAACACCGCTGTGACATAGTCCGTCGCCGCCTGCAGGCTGCCGCGGTTCTGGAAGATGTCGTACTCGGCTTCCATCCATTGCGTCGCACATTTGACGGTCTGCAGCGCGTTGCCCGCAGCGCCACCGTTGGTGACCGGCGTCGTCGCCGGCTGGCCGGCCGCGATCTCGGATTTCGGTGCCTGCTCCTCTTCCCAGTACTTGGCGAAGCTTTCGCGCGAGTTGCTGCTGTCCATCGCGCAGCCCGGCGCGCCGGACTTGTCGAGCAGTGCGGATTCGGCGTAGACGATGTGGCGGTTGTCGGGGTTCAGGCCTTCGAGCTTGCCGATCACCCAGTTGCCGTCGATGGCGGTAGAGAAGGTGCCGAAGACCTCGTTGTCGAACACGCTGACCGCGGCGAACGAGGTCGGATCGCCCTTGACGATGCCGCGATAGTGCATGCCGCGGTTGATCTTGCTGGTGTCTTCGCCGCCGCTGGCGGTGACCTGGAAGTCGCGAGCAAAAATATCATTCTCGAACAATTCCAGTTCTACCGTTCCGCGCTCGCGCGTCGGCAGGCGCAGGGTCAGCGAGCTGGGGCGCCGGTTCTTCAGCGCTGCGATGGCGTTCTTGTCGAGATCGAGCAGCGTGCCGCTGCTGACCGCGAGCTTGGTCACCGCATCGGCCGTGGCCGAGCGCGACGAGTGGCTGGCGAACAGGTCTACCGCGCCGAACGCTTCGGCCTGGCCGCGGTAACCGTCGACCTGCAGCGACATCAGGCTGGGCTTGATGCCTGTGGCATCGTCGGCTGCGCCGGCAATGCCGCCGCCGAGCGCGAACAGCAGGCAGGCGGGCAACATGGCCTGCCAGATACGGGTGTTCCAGCGACGCTGGGTTTTCGTGCGTGTGACGTTCATTCGATTGACTCCCTCCCGGTATACGAATGGCCGCAATGCGGCATGTCGACCTCCGTGTCACCGGCACAGGGCAACGGCGTGCCGCGATAGCCGCGCACCGGCGTGCAGACGCAAGGCGCAACATGCCCACGCAGCCGCGTCGCGGCTGTGTCCTGCAATGTCTGCGCTTGCGGTACCCGAACGGCGCGATTCCATCGCTGCAACGCTGTGGAACACCCCCGTGTATCCACGTCAACGCCATCGCCAGCAGGCTGAGTCCGGATAGTGCGGCTGCGACGGCTATCGTGCAGACCTGCTACATGCGTTTCCGGATCGTGCCGCGGGCTGGGCGTCGCTTGCTCGTTGCCGAGCACCTCTCCCGGGGCGACCATGTACACCACGCGCGCAGGGATGGCAACTACCCTTTTAATGCCGTTTTGCATATGTGTCCGGGTCAACATTTTATTTTGTGAATTGCGTCGTGCGATCGCGCACGTTGAGCGTATATCTGGTTGCAGTGCAGCATCCGCGCCTGTCGGCGACTGTTGCGATTCCGCGAGCATCGGCAGCGACCGCGTGGCGGTTCGCCGCGTATCTCCCCGCATTCGTGGCGCGTATCGTTGCGCTGCAACAGGCGAAACCTTAGGTCTGTCCAGGTACGCATCAGGGCGGCGACTGCTGCGCCGCATCAGCGCCGCTGCGCTCGTCCAGCTTGCCAATCCGCGCGCGCCTTCGTGTGGGAAACTGCAGGGATTCACGGCGATGAGGAGTGGCGATGGTCGTTGCGTTCGTGCTGGGTGTCTTGCTGGGTGTCGTAGTGACCTGGAGATGGCTCGCGCCCGCGGGCGGCGGAACGCCGACGGCGCCGTTGCCGCCACCCGTGGCCACGACGATCGAAACCGTTGCCGTCGAGCCGGCGCCCCTTCCTGCGACGGCACCGGAGTGGCAGGACACGTCGCCCGTGGCAGCGCAGCCGCCGACCGCGTCGGCGCCGCGCGAACGCCTGAACGCGCTGCTGCGTCCCTGCGCCGAGCGCATGGAAGGTTTCGATCATCCGGACGAACTGGCTGCCTGCGCCGAATTCGCCGCTGCGGTGGAGCTGTTCGCCAGCGACGCCTTCACCTTGCGCGAGCGCCTCGAAGCCGTGCCTTCGCGCGCGGTGCCGCTGAGCTGCGCGGCCCTGGTCGCGCTGCACAGTGCCGGCGACGTGGTGCCGCTCGATGTGGTGCGCACGGTCGATCGCATGGGCTATTTCAGCCTGCACTATGCGCTGGGTTACCTCGCTGCGCACCCGCACCCCGAGACGCTGGAACTCGTGCTGCTGCGCATGAGCGAGTGGTGGATCGATCATCCGGTCACGCGCGCCGGGCTGCAGCGGTACTTCGACGCGGTGCCCGCAGGCGCGACGCTCGGCGGCGGCATTGCCGCGGCCGATCCGGGCCAGTTGCGTGCGCTGCAGGGCTGGCTGCGCAACAGCGGGCACACCCGCGGCGAGCTGTTCGCGGCCTCGATTGCGCAGCACCTGCGTGCCCATGAGGACTATGCGGTACTGGCCCAGGTTGGACGGCTGATCGGGCCCGAAGACGATGGCGACGAGATCCTCGCGGATGCCGATGTCGAGGCACGGCAGCGCGTACTCGCACTGCTCACGCGCGAGCCGCGCACGAGTCCGGTGCTGGTCGGTCCCGAAGGCAGCGGCAAGACCACGCTGATCCGCCAGTGCCTGCGCGAACTCGCGGCACAGGGCTGGCGCATCTTCGAGGCGACCCCGGCGCAGATCCTCGCCGGACAGAAATTCATCGGCGAACTCGAAGGCCGCGTCACCGCGCTCGTGCGCGCGCTGAGCGCACCGCGCACGCTGTGGTACGTGCCCGAGGCGCACCAGCTGCTTGAAAAAGGCCGCACCACGAGCGACCCGACCGGCATACTCGACCTGCTGCTGCCGCATCTGGAGAAACGCGAGATCCAGCTGATCGGCGAAAGCCCGCGCGAGGCGTGGAGCCGCGTCATCGCGCAGCGTCCGCGCATCCAGCATCTCACCGTAGGCCTCAGCGTCGACGCGCTCGATGCACCGTCGACGCGCGCGCTTGCACTGGACTGGGCCGCCGCGGCGCGCGAGCGTACGGGCGTGGAAACCGCAACGGCCGAACTCATCGCCGAAGCCATGACCCTTGCGATGCAGCAGTTCCCCGAACGCGCCGAACCCGGGCGCAGCCTGCGCCTATTGCAGGAAACGCTGCAGTCCGCGCTGCAGTCCGACCCGCCATTGCTGCCGCTGACGCGCACGCAGGTTCTTGCGACGCTGGCCGGCCAGTCCGGCCTGCCGCTCGAGATCCTCGACGGTGGCGCGGCACTGGATCTGGCCCAGGTCCGCGATTTCTTCGCGCGCCGCGTGATCGGCCAGGACGAAGCGGTCGACGGCCTCGTCGATCGCATCAGCATGCTCAAGGCCGGGCTGACCGATCCGCAGCGCCCGCTTGGCGTGTTCCTGTTCGCCGGCCCCACCGGCACCGGCAAGACCGAACTCGCCAAAGCACTGGCCGAATACCTGTTCGGTTCGCGCGAGAAGCTGCTGCGCTTCGACATGAGCGAATACCAGTCGGAGGACGCCTACTGGCGCCTCATCGACGAAGGCAGCGGCGAACGCAGCACCTCGCTGACCGGACGCATCCGCCAGACGCCGTTCGCGGTCGTGCTGCTCGACGAGTTCGAAAAATCGCATCCGCGCGTCTGGGACCTGTTCCTGCAGTTGTTCGACGACGGCCGCCTCACCGACCGGCAGGGCAATACCGCGGATTTCCGCCACAGCCTGATCATCCTGACCAGCAATGTCGGGTCGACGGTGACACGGCACAGTGGGCCGGGTTTCGTTGCCGCAAGCGATGCATCCGCGCGCGGCGATGCGGAGCGCGCGCTGTTCGCGACCTTCCGCCGCGAATTCCTCAACCGGCTCGACCGCATCGTGATCTTCCAGCCACTGTCACGCGCCGTCATGCGCGACATCCTGCACAAGGAACTGGAACTCGTGCTGTCGCGGCGCGGCTTCCGCGCGCGCGACTGGGCCGTCGAGTGGGAGCCGTCGGCGGTGGACTTCCTGCTCGAGCGCGGCTTCACGCCGGACCTCGGCGCACGGCCGCTGCGCCGCGCGATCGACCAGTACCTGCTCGCGCCGCTGTCGCGCACCATTGTGGAAAATCGCGCACCGAGCGGTGGCCAGTTCCTGTTCGTCACCGGTGCCGGCGACGCGCTGCAGGTGCGCTTCGTCGATCCCGACGCGACCGGTGCGCCGGTTACCGCCAAGGCATCCGCGCCGGAACGCGCCGACCTGCGCGCGCTTGCGTTGGACCCGGCCGCGGACGATGCGGCACGCGCCGCGCTGCAGGCCGCGCTCGATGCGGGCGAACGGCGCCTGCACGGCGAGGACTGGATCGCACTGAAGGAGCAGGCCGCGAGCGCCATGCAGTCGCGCGATTTCTGGAACAGCGACGGGCGCCAGCGCGTGCTCGACACGCTGGAGCGCATGGATCGCATCGACAACGGCGTACGCGGCGCGCATTCGCTGCTGCAGCGCCTGACCGGCGGTGGCCGCGGCGTGCTCGACGTGGTGCGCCATCTCGCACTGCGCCTGCACCTGCTCGAACTCGCGACTGACGCGGTGCTCGCGGATGAACCCGAGGACGCGCAGCTGGAACTGCTGAGTCCCGACCGTGTCACCGCCGCGACGCGCGCCTGGGCCGAACGCCTTGCGCAGATGTATGCCGACTGGGCCGAAACGCGCGGCATGCGCGTGCGCACGATCGAGCACGACCGCGAGCAGGCGCGCCTGCGCCTGCTCGTCGCCGGCTTCGGCGCCTGGCAGTCGCTGCGCGACGAACGCGGCCTGCATGTACTGGAGCGCGGCGAGGCGAATCCGACCGAGCGCACGCGCATCCGCGTGCGCGTGACGCCCGACGGCGTCGCCGGCGTCGC
>JAAFHE010000389.1 GCA_013298265.1 Lysobacterales bacterium
AGCGGGGGTGGACGGGCTCGACATCGAGCAGACGGCCCGCCGGCTGCAAACGAGTTGGCCGGAGATTCGTCAGGCGCTGCTGGCGGGTTGCTACCGGCCCAGTCCGGTACGCAAGGTGATGATTCCCAAACCCGACGGAAGCCAGCGCGAGCTGGGTATCCCGACGGTGCTGGATCGGCTAATCCAACAGGCACTGCTGCAGGTGCTGCAGCCACTGATCGACCCCAGCTTCAGCGAACACAGCCACGGATTCCGGCCGGGCAGACGGGCTCACGACGCGGTGAAGGCCGCACGCGGGTACGTGCAGTCCGGCCAGCGTGTGGTGGTGGACGTGGACTTGGCCAAGTTCTTTGACCGGGTCAACCACGACATCCTGATCGACCGGCTCAACAGACGCATAGACGACGCTGGTGTGATCCGGCTGATCCGTGCCTATCTGAACGCCGGGATCATGGATGGCGGGGTGGTGATCGATCGGCACCTGGGCACACCGCAAGGTGGGCCGCTGTCTCCGCTGCTGGCCAACGTGCTGCTGGACGAAGTGGACAAGGCGCTGGAGGCACGAGGCTACTGCTTCGCGCGCTACGCCGACGACTGCAACGTCTATGTGGGCAGCATCAAGGCGGGCGAGCGGGTGATGGCCCTGCTCAGGAAGCGGTATGCCGCACTGAAGCTTCAGATCAATGAGGCCAAGAGTGCGGTGGGCAGCGCCTTCGGACGCAAGTTCCTGGGCTATGCGCTCTGGGTGGGCAAGGGTCGAGAAGTTCACTGTGCAGTGGCCCGTAAGGCACTGGACACCTTCAAGGCTCGCGTGCGGCAACTCACTCGCCGAACAGGCGGGCGCAGCATGGAGCAGGTGGTGCAGCGGCTGCGGCCGTACTTACTGGGCTGGAAGGCGTACTTCAGCCTGGCGCAAACGCCCAAGGTCTGGCGCGAACTGGACGAGTGGTTGCGCCATCGCCTCCGAGCGATCCAGCTCAAGCAGTGGCGTCGGCCGCGGACGATCTACCGGGAGCTCAAGGCACTGCGGGCGAGCGAAGAAGTTGCACGGCGCGTGACGGCCAACAGCCGTCGCTGGTGGCGCAACAGCGATCGCCTGCTCAAGACAGTGCTGACCATCGCGCACTTTGATCGGCTGGGGGTACCACGACTGTCCTGACCTCAAACTCTCGAACCGCCCGGTGCGGACCCGCATGCCGGGTGGTGTGGCAGGGGTGCCTCCGAGAACGGAGGCCCCCTATGCCGATCTCTTCGGGGCAGCTGAGCACTACTCAACCTCCCGGCCCGCTGGGTGTTCAAGACAACCATGGCCTTCGGTTCTGAGCGGTCGACTTTCACCCTTGAAGGAGAGGGCTCTTTTGCGAATGGCACTGACTTAAGCCCGTCATCCCCGCGTAGGCGGGGATCCAGCGCCTTTGCTGGGTCGAAAAGGCTGGATTCCCGCCTACGCGGGAATGACGAAAATCGGGATGCTGCGCTTAAGTCAGTGCCATTCGGCTCTTTTGCGGCTTTTTTCGGGTGGCTGAGCATTTCGATAGACGTTCCAAGATGGTTCTGGAAGCAGAGGCTTGTTCAGCGTTCAGAAGCCGCTGCCGCCATTTCACAAAATGCCGCATTGCGACAGTGCGCGGGCGTTGCTTGCATGACACGGCCAGGAGAGCTATCTACGACAGGCGCAATGACGCGTGCCGTGAATACCCTGGAGATCCGCATGAACTACGTCGATAGCTTCGTATTGGCTGTACCGGTTGAAAAGCTTGCCGAGTACAAGAAGATGGCGCGCAAGGCCGGCAAGATCTGGATGGAGCATGGTGCGCTCGCTTACCACGAATGCGTGGCCGATGACGTCAAGCCCGGCAAGAGCACGTCGTTCCCGCAGGCGGTGAAGCTCAAGGAAGGCGAGGTCGTGGTGTTTTCCTGGGCGGTGTACAAGTCGCGCCGCGAGCGTGATCGCATCATGAAGGCCGTCATGGCTGACCCGCGCATGCAGATGGACCCGAAGACCATGCCGTTCGACGGCAAGCGCATGTTCTGGGGTGGCTTCAAGGAAATGGTCGTCTACTGATCGTCCCGGCGGCCGCGCGCGATTCGGCGCGTGGCCGTCTGTCGGTTTTACTGCGCCGTTCGCGCGCGCGGGCCGGTTGCGACGGTGCTAGCCGGTGAGACATGTGTGGGCCCGCGTGCGTATGTGCTGGGTACCCGCTGCAACCGGTAGCCCGCCATGAAACGCTTTTGCCTGCTTGCCCTGCTGTTCCTTCCCACGCTGGCGCAGGCCGAACACGGCCTGTTCGTCGCCGACTTCGAGCCGGCGCAGACCACGCGCATCGACTGGCTCAGCGACGAATTCGACGATGCGGTCAGCCTGCGTCACTGGACGCGTCATTGGCAGGCCGAAGGCTGGCCGACCGATCAATTGCAATACCTCGCGATCGAGCCGCAGACCGGCAGCGGCGTGATGGTCATGCGGCCGCACAGTTCCGGCTGGTGGCAGGACTACCGCGGCGAGCTGACCTTCCAGAACGTGCCCGGCGATTTCGTCGCCACGGTGCAGGTGCGGCCGCGCAATGTCGCCGGCACCGGCGCGCCAGGCAGTACGAGCGGCGGCGGCATCGACAGTGAATATTCCCTCGGCGGCATCATGGCGCGCGCGGCGCGGCCGGATGTCGAAGCGAACAACGCCAACTGGCAGCGCGGTGGCGAGCGCTATGTATTTCTTTCGATGGGCGCGGCCGACGTGCCGGGCAGCTATCAGTTCGAAGACAAGACCACGCGTGCGGCGCTGCCCGGTGAGCCAAACAGCTATTCGGTGCGCCTGATCACCGATGCGCAGACCAGCCGCGCGAATCTGCGCCTTGCGCGCATCGGCGAACACGTCATCGCACTAGTGCAGCCGGTCGAACCGGCCGGCGCCTGGCGCGTGCTGCGGCGCTTCCGCCGCGCCGATTTCCCCGCGACGCTGCAACTCGGCCTGGTTGCCTATACCGACTATGCGACGGTGGCAACCTGTTCCTACGAAGAGCACAACACGCGCGTGCTGTTGAGCGCGTGCAACAACCCGAACGTGCCGGCCGATCCGGATCTTCTGCTACAGGTGGATTTTTTCCGTCTGCGACGTCCGGCGGTGCCGGCACCGCTGGCGGGTGCGGACCTGTCGAACCCGGCCGCGGTCAGCGACGCGCAACTATTGTCCTTTCTCGGCTTCGATGCCTGAGCCGCGCGCGGCGCGGCCGATGCGGGACTTATTCGCCAGCCTCATGCCGCACCACCTGGAGATTGGGCTGGTCCGAGACGATGCGCCCGTCGACGAGTTCGATGATGCGGTCGCAGCGCCGGGCGAGGCGCGTGTCGTGGGTGACGATCAGGAACGACGTGCCCAGGCGCGAGTTCACCTCGCGCAACAGGTCGAATACGCCATCGGCGGATCGGGTGTCGAGATTGCCGGTCGGTTCGTCGGCCAGGATCATCGACGGTTTCATGGCGAGTGCCCGCGCGATGGCGACGCGTTGCTGCTGGCCGCCGGAAAGTTCGGTGGCCATGTGGTCCTTCCAGCGCTCCAGGCCGACGCGACCGAGCAGTTCCCGCGCCGTCGTGCGCATCGCCTCGTTGGGCCAGCCGTGGGTTGCGAGCAGGGGCAGCATCACGTTTTCGAGCGCAGTGAATTCCTCCAGCAGGTAGCTGTGCTGGAACACGAATCCGATCGAGCGGCCGCGCAGGCGTGTAAGGCTCGTGTCATCGAGCGTGCTGGTTTCCTCGCCGTTGATGAAGAGCTGGCCGCTACTGGGCTGGTCGAGCAGGCCGATGAGATTCAGCAGGGTGCTCTTGCCCGAGCCCGAAGGCCCGATCAGCGCGGCGAACTCGCCTTTGCGCAGGCTCAGGTCGATGCCGCGCAGGACTTCCTGTTCGACGCGGGTGCCGGTGCCGTACGACTTGTGAATGTTCACCAGTTGCAGAACCGGTTTCACGGCGGATGCGATGTCAGCCACGGATCGCTACCGCCGGGTCCAGCCTCGCGGCGCGGCGTGCCGGTGCCGCGGCGGACAGCACGCCGATCAGGGTGGCGCCGACGGTAGCCATCACGAACAGCCGGGGCTCGGCCGTGATCGCAAACATCTGCGTGCCATCCGGATTCTTCGCCACGCCGCGCCAGAAGCTCAGAAACAGCGCGCCCAGTGCCGAGCCGAACAGCGAACCGATCATGCCCATGACGCCACCCTGGATCAGGAACACGCGCAGGATCTGCTGCTGGGTCGTGCCCATGGCGCGCAGGATGCCGATCTCCTTGGACTTCTGCACGACCGAGACGACCAGTACGCTGGCGATGCCCAGCGCCGCAGTCAGTCCGACGAAGAAGCGGATGAAGTTGTTCGACAGCGTCTGCGCCGACATCGCCGTGAAGAACTGGGCATTCGTCGTGATCCAGCTGTCGACCTGCAGGTTCGTCTGAGCAGTGATCTGCTGGGCCGTACTTTCGGCGAGGAACGGATCGCGCACGTTGAGTTCGATGCTCGATACGCCACCGACCAGGTCCAGCATGCTTTGCGCTACGCGCAACGCGACGTAGACGTTGCGTCCATTGATTCCTTTGTTGCCAAAATCAAATATGCCGCTGACGATCAAGGTCTGCATCGCACCACTGGCGGGGCTGAGGCTGAGCTTGTCGCCGACCTTCACGCCGAGGTCGCTCGCCAGCTCGGTGCCGATGACGATTTCGGCGTTGCTCACA
>JAAFHE010000391.1 GCA_013298265.1 Lysobacterales bacterium
TTCAGCCGTCTGCCGCCGGGCGACTACACCTTGCGCCTGCGCGCGCGTGACGCGTTCGCGGTGGAAGCGGTGCCGGTAGAGATTCCGTTCCGTCTGCGCGCGCCCTGGTGGCAGACGCCGCCGGCGCTGGCCGCGTTGGGCCTTGCCTTGCTCCTGCTCGGCGTGCTCGCCGGACGCTGGCGCAACGCTGCCCTTGCGCGGCGTGCGCAGCGTCTGCAGCACGAAGTTGCAACACGCACGCGCGAGCTGGCCGACGCCAACCGGCGCCTCGAACACGCGTCGCTGACCGATCCGTTGACCGGCCTGTGGAACCGGCGGCATTTCGCGCTCGAAATGCCGGCCGAGTGCGCGCGCGCGCTGCGCCGCTGTGAGGACGGTGATCGCAACAGCGTGCTCGGCCTGCTGCTGATCGACTGCGACCACTTCAAGCAGATCAACGATCGCCTTGGCCATGCCGTCGGTGATGCGGTGCTCGTGGAAATCGCTGCGCGCCTGCGCCAGCAGGCCCGTGACGGCGATGTGCTGCTGCGCTGGGGCGGCGAGGAATTTCTGCTCGTGCTGCGCGACACGGGCCGCGGCGGCTTGGCGATTGCCGCGCAGCGCGTACTTGGCTGCATCGCGGAGCGGCCGTTCGTGTTCTCGGTCGAGCCGCTCACCCTGACCTGTTCGATCGGCGTCTGCGCCTATCCGTTCGACCGGAACGAGCCGGCGGCATTGAGTCTGGACGCCTGCCTGCGCCTGGCCGACGCCGCGCTGTACCAGGCCAAGCGCCAGGGGCGCGCCCGGGCCGTGCTGGCCGAGCCGGGTGGTGAGGATGGCGGACCGAACTGGGTCGAGGTGCCGCGGTCGGCCGGACCGGCCTGACCTGGCGGCATCATCCACTTTTACTCATTTTGGAGGTTTGCGTGATCACCCGTTCCATCGACGAGTTCCGCCAGCTCTGGCCGACGCTGCAGCCCGAGGCACCCGGCTGTGCGCGCGGCGCCTTTCTGGTCACGCCGCTGGGATTCCATCTGGCCGAACAGTCCGCCAGCGACAACCGCTACATGGCGATGGACGCCGGTGTCGATGCGCGTGCGGCACTGGCCGAGCATGCGCTGCTCGCGCGGCGGGTCTCTGCGCTGTTGCCGACGGTTTGCTTTCCCGGTGACGCGGCCACGCCCGACGCGGTGTTTCCGAACAACGTGTTCGCGACGGCACCCGGCCGCAGCATCATCGGCCGCATGCGGCACGCGGTGCGCCAGCGCGAGGCGCAGCGGCCCGACATACGCGGCTTCTTCTGCGGCATCGCCGGTTACAAGGAAATGGATTTATCCACTATTGACGGTGTTGCCGAGCTGACCGGCAGCCTGGTTGTGGATCGTGCCCGCGGCATCGGCTACTGCGGCCTGAGCGAGCGCTGTGACGAAGCGGGCGCGGCGGCGATGCACGCGGCATTCGGTCTGAAGCTGACGCTCTGCTTCGACCTGGCGCCCGGCGAATACCACACTAACGTCGTGATGTCGGTGCTGGCCGGCCGCGCCCTGGTCATCGCGCCGTCGGGATTCGCCGATGCCGCTGTCGCGCAGGCGATTGCCGATGCGTATGCGCCGCGCAGCCTTTTCCTCGACGCGGCGCAGAAAGCCGACTATGCCGGCAACTGCATCGCGCTCAGCGACGACAGTGTCTGGATGAGCGAACGCGCTGCGGCTTCGCTGAGCGCGGCGCAGAAAGCCACGCTCGCCGCCTGGGGCTTCCGCATCGAAGCCGTCGCGCTGGCGGAAATCGAGAAAGCCGGCGGCAGCCTGCGCTGCTGCGTGGGCGAGATGTATTGAGGCTGGCCTCGACGGCATCTCTGCACGTCGAATTGACAGAGACAGGGAGGAATTCACGGCGAGCCGTGCAGTTCAGGTGCAATTCAAACCGCGCTACCGAGACTCGGCCCCTCTCGCTAAGATGAACGCATGCAAAGTCAGGCTTACCTTAGGCGCTGCTTTCCGGTCCTGATCGCGCTTGCCGCCATCAGCGCGCCGGCCGCGGCGCAATTGAGCCTGGAGGATGCGGTCGAGCAGGTGCAGCAGGAAATCCAGGGGCGCGTACTCAAGGCCGAGGAAGTAACGATCGGCAAGAAGAAGTTGTACCGGATCAAGCTGCTCACCCGCGACGGGCGAGTGCAAGTCGTGAAGATTCCCGCGGACGAGAACAAGGAGAGCCGATAATGCGAGTCCTGCTGGTCGAAGACGAAGCCCCGCTGCGCGAAACCCTGGCAGCACGGCTCAAGCGCGAAGGGTATGCGGTGGACTGCGCCGCCGATGGCGATGAAGGCCTCTACCTCGGGCGCGAGATGCCGTTTGACGTGGCCGTCATCGACCTCGGCCTGCCCAAGCGCCCGGGCATGGAGCTGGTCAAAGCGCTGCGCGACGACGGCCAGCGTTATCCGATTCTCATCCTGACCGCGCGTTCGAGCTGGCAGGACAAGGTTGAAGGCCTCAAGGCCGGTGCCGACGACTATCTCGTCAAACCCTTCCATGTCGAGGAATTGCTGGCCCGCCTCAACGCCCTCGTGCGCCGCGCGACGGGCTGGACCAAGCCTGTGCTGGAATGCGGTCCGGTGCAGCTCGACACCACCGCGCAGAGCATCACGGTCGATTCCAAGCCGGTCGACCTGACGAGCTACGAATACAAGGTCCTCGAGTACCTGATGCTGCACGCCGGCGAACTGGTCTCCAAGGCAGACCTTACCGAACACATCTACCAGCAGGATTTCGACCGCGATTCCAACGTGCTCGAAGTCTTCATCGGCCGCCTGCGGCGCAAGCTCGATCCCGACGGCATCCTCAAACCCATCGAGACCGTACGCGGCCGCGGCTATCGCTTCGCGATACCGCGCAGCGACGTCACGGCGGACTGAGTCCGCATGGCACAGCGGCGACCGCTGTCGCTGCAAGCCCGTTCTACCGTCGCCGCGGGCCTCGCGCTCGCGGCGTTTCTCGGCGTAACCGGTTTCGCGCTCGACCAGGCCTATTACGACGCGACCGTCGCGGCCATGCGCGACCGGTTGCAGAGCTACGTCTATGCCTATCTCGCAGGCTCCGACGTGCTGCGCGGGACCAAGCTGCTGCCGCCGGAAACGCTGCCCGATCCCGAGTTCAACCGGCCCGGTTCGGGCCTCTACGCCGTCGTCGTCGGCGAAAGCGATTCGCTGCGCTGGGAATCGCCGTCGGCACTCGGGCGGGAACTGGCGTTTGATACGCGCTTGTCGGTCGGTGAAACCCGTTTCGAAGGACCGGTCGACAACGCGGTCGGCCGCGTGTTCGTGTTTTCGCAAGGCGTGAGCTGGGAAGTGGACGAGCGCCGGCCGGTCCGCCTGACCGTTCACGTCGCGCAGAGCGAGCAGCAGTTCCTGAGCCAGATCACCGCGTTTCGCCGCACGCTGGCGCGCTGGCTCGGTGCGCTGGCCATCGTGCTGCTACTGCTGCAGATTGCGCTGCTGCGCTGGGGCCTGAGTCCGCTGCGCAAGATGGTGCGCGATGTGGACAATGTGATGAATGGCGATGCGGACCGCCTGCCGGGACAGTATCCGGCCGAGCTGGCGCCGTTGACCGGCAGCCTCAACGAACTCATCGATTTCGGCCGCGAGCAGCTGGACCGCTACCGCAACACCATGTCCGATCTGGCGCACAGCCTCAAGACGCCGCTCGCGGTGCTGCGCAGCGAGCTCGACGGCGATGCGGGCTACCACAGCCTGCGCCGCAGCGTCAGCGAACAGGCGCAGCGCATGCACGACATCGTCTCCTATCAGCTCTCGCGCGCGACCGCCTCACGCCACCAGGTGTTCTCCACGCCGCTGGCGATCGAAGCCGCGGCCGAGGGCATAGTCGCGAGTCTGGAGAAGGTCTATGCGACCAAGCGCGTGCTGTGCGAATTCGAGATCGATTCCGACGCGCGCTTCTTCGGCGCTCAGGGTGATCTCATGGAACTGCTCGGCAACCTGCTCGAAAACGCCTTCAAATGGGCCGACCGCCGCGTGCTGTTCACAGCGCATGTGATCAAGGCACCTCGCATGCGCCGCGCCGGCCTGGAACTGCGCGTCGAGGACGATGGGCCGGGGATTCCCGCGGAAAAGGTCGAACACCTGCTGCAGCGCGGCGTGCGCGGCGACGAACGCGTGCAAGGCCATGGCATCGGCCTGGCCATCGTGCAGGACATCGTCAAGGGCTATCGCGGCAACCTGTCGGTGCATGGCTCCGATGCGCTCGGCGGCGCCCTGTTCTGCGTGCGGTTCGAGGCGATGTGAGGAATGGCGATGGTCGGCGGCACTGCGGATCATCGGAGTAGCTGGCAAAACGCAGAAACGCAAGCCTGGCGAAGAAGCCCTCCTCTTCAAGCAGGGGGCTATCCGTGGGCATCGCGGTGCGGCTGGGCACTTTGCCGGATGCTTATGGGACGCGCCACGCACACGCATGAGGCCGTCAGAGGCCGACAGCCTCGAACAGCCGTTGCGCTACGGCGGTTTCGGCATAGCGCTCGGTGATGTAGCGGCGCCCGTGCTCGCCGATTTGCGCGCGTTCGGTTGTGCCGAGATCCAGCGCCTGCTGCATGCACAGCACCAGTTCGTCGGCGCCGCGGTACGACCAGCCCGCGTGCGAATGGGCGATGTGATCGGCGAGTACCTCGCAGCGCGCGTTGGCGATCACCGGCGTGCCTTGTGCCATCGCCTCAAGCGTGAC